>NZ_JBNNJZ010000111.1:0-19578 GCF_050270335.1 Streptomyces sp. NPDC059900 | reverse complement strand
GCCCGCCCCCGCGGCGGGCCGGAGCCATGCCGCGGGGGCGAGCCGGAACAACTCAGAACTGCAGCCCCCAGGAGTCGATCTTCCCGACGTCCTGTGCCGCGTTGTCGCTCACCCGCAGCTTCCACGTTCCGTTGGCCGTCTCGGAGGACGCGTTCACCGTGTACGTGGTGTTGATGTCGTCCGAACTGCCGCCGGTCCCGTAGTTCTTCAGCGTGTACGCGGTGCCGTCGGGCGCGATCAGCTGCACCCGGAGGTCACCCACGTAGGTGTGCTTGATCGCGACCGGCACGCTCAGCGCGGCCGGCGCGGAACCGGGAACCCCGCTCACGGTGATCGGAGATTCGACCGTGGCGTTGTCGCTGATCGCGAAGTCGGTCGTGTTCTCGAACTTGCTGCCGGGCGGGTTCGTCGAGCCGGTGCCCACGTTCAGGAGCCGGTTGGGCGAGCCCGTTCCGGGGCTGGTGACGACGCCCGTGGAGGCCGCGGCGACCAGAGCCGCGGACACCTGCGCCGGGGTCGCCGTGCGGTTGTCCGCGAGGTACAGCGCCGCCGCGCCCGCGGTGTGCGGGGACGCCATCGACGTACCGGAGATGGTGTTCGTGGCGGTGTCGCTGGTGTTCCAGGACGAGGTGATGGACGAGCCCGGCGCGAACAGGTCCAGGACGCTGCCGAAGTTGGAGTAGCTCGCCTTGGCGTCGGTGTTCGTGGTGGCGCCGACCGTGATGGCCTCGGTCACGCGCGCGGGAGAGCGCGTGGAGGCGTTGACGGATTCGTTGCCGGCGGCGACCGCGAAGGTGATGCCGGAGGCGACGGCGTTGCGTACGGCTGCGTCCAGGGCGCTGTCGGCGCCGCCGCCGAGCGACATGTTCGCGACGGCGGGCTTCACCGCGTTCTGGGTCACCCAGTCGATGCCGGCGACGACCTGCGCGGTGGTGCCGGAGCCTTGGTTGTTCAGGACGCGGACGCCGACGATCTTGGCCTTCTTGGCGACGCCGTGCAGGGTTCCGCCGACGGTGCCCGCGACGTGCGTGCCGTGACCGTGGCCGTCCTGCGCGGTGTTGTCGTTGTCGATGGCGTCATAGCCGTACGAGGCGCGTCCGCCGAAGTCGCTGTGGCTGATGCGCACTCCGGTGTCGATGACGTACGCCGTGACGCCCTCACCGGCGGAGTCCGGATAGGTGTACGAGTTGTTCAGCGGGAGCGTCTTCTGGTCGATCCGGTCAAGGCCCCAGGACGGCGGATTGGGCTGGGTGGCGTCGACCGTGAACGTCCGGTTCTGTACGACGGAATCGACCGCCGGGTCCGCGGCGAACTTCTTGGCCTCGGCCGCGGAGAGCTCGACCGCGTAGCCGTTGAGGGCCTTCTTGTACGTGCGCTTGATCTCCGCGCCGTACTCCTCGGCCAGCGCCTTGCCCGCCTTCGAGCCCGCCTTCGCGGCGTCCTCGTCGAGGGTGACTATGTAGCTGCCGGGTATCGCGCCGGGAACTCCGGCGTTCTCGACCGTGCCCTCTGCCTGTCGCGGCTGAGCGGTCGCGGGGAGTGCGGATACGACGCCGAGGGCGAGGGCCGCGACCGCTGTCGCGCTGATCCCGGCCATTCTTCGGCGGGTATGACGCATCACTGCCATCTGAGGGGTCCTCCTCGATAGATGGTGCGCTGGTGGGGGGTGGTGCCTGTGGTGCCCGCACGCTGTACCGGCGGCACTCGCACACATGCTGGTGGTGCCCGCGCTCGGTGCCCGCGGAACCCGCACACGCTGCGGATGGCGCCCATAGACGGAGCTGTAGATCAGGGACATGTCAAGCGACATGCCCGGTTCTTGCCTTCGTCGCGACGAAAGATTGGCGGATCCATAGGAATCCCACAAGGGTCAGGACCGGACGTAACATGACCGCCACGCACCCGTCATGACACTTCCGCCCCAACTGCCGCAACTAGCCTGCGGACATGACAGCATTGCCGGACTGTTTCTGCCCCACCGACGGAACCAGGGTCCCCGCGGGCACCCTCGCCTGGTGCTGCCCCGTCTGCCGCGGCCCGCTCGACCTGGACTTCTCCCCCAATCCCGCACCGCTGAAGTCCCTTGGCGGAAGGGTCAATTCCCTGTGGCGGTACGCGGAGTGCCTGCCGCTGCCCGCCCCCGCGTTCTCGCTCGGCGAGGGCCGTACACCGCTCGTGCCGCTGGATGGCGCGATCTCGGCCAAGCTCGACTTCCTGATGCCGACGCTCTCCTTCAAGGACCGCGGCGCCGTCATGCTCGCCGCGCTCGCGCTGCGCCTTGCCCCCGGGCGGGTGATCGCCGACAGCAGCGGCAACGCGGGCACGGCGGTCGCCGCGTACTGCGCGCGGGCGGGTCTGCCCTGCACGGTGTACGTCCCCGAAGGCACGTCACCGAAGAAGCTGGAGCAGATCGGCGCGCACGGAGCGCGGCTCGAAGTCGTCCCCGGCGACCGCGAGCGCACGGCGAAGGCGGCGCGGACGGCGGCCGACGAACCCGGCACGTTCTATGCGTCGCACGTCCACAACCCCTACTTCCTCCAGGGCACCAAGACCTACGTCCACGAGCTCTGGGAGGACCTGGACGGCCGTCTGCCGGACGCGCTCGTCGTCCCCGTGGGCAACGGCACCCTGCTGCTCGGCGCGGCCCTCGCGGTACGCGAGCTGCACGCCGCGGGCCTGATCGCGAAGGCACCCGCGCTGTACGCCGTGCAGGCCGCGGCAGTCGCCCCGCTGGCCGAGGCCTGGCGCACGGGCGCCGACGAGCCCCTGGACACCACCCCGCCGACGCCCACCCTCGCGGAGGGCATCGCGATCCCGCGCCCGCCCCGCGCCCGGCAGATCCTGCGGGCGGTACGCGGATCGGGCGGCGGCTTCCTGACCGTGACGGAGGACCAGATCCGGCACGCACAAATGGACCTGGCCGGACGGGGGTTGTACGTAGAGACGACCGGCGCCGCGTCCTGGGCCGCCGTACGCGGCGGCGCCCTCGGCGAGCGCTCGGCTGTGGTACCTCTGTGCGGAGCGGGACTGAAGTCGGGTCTCGCCGGGAACTGAGCCTCGGCGCAAGGGAGTTGACGGTGCACGACCAATGGTCACAGCTCTGCTCTGCTCATGGCCGGAGGCCTGCCCCGGGCCCGTCTGTGGCCGTACGCTTGTCGGCACCATCGATACGCGAGTGCTGACTGCTGAACTGCTGGTGGCGATCGGGGAGGTCACGGGGGTGGAAGGGCGCAGCCCGGCGAGGGTTCGACACGAACTGGTCGCCGACATCGTCGACGTACTGCAGGACTCGGGCACGGTACGACAGGAGAACAGCGCCGACATATGGGTGCGCATGCTGAGCGACGAGCTGGGCTGCCCCGTGCAGCCGCTGCGCAACGCGGCACTGCGGCCCTGGCTCCTCGACCTGGTGGAACGCTGCACGGAGGTCCCTGACGGGCTGCCGTGCCTGGTGCGCTGCCTGAAATATCTGGAGCAGCAGTCTTCCGCCATTCTCGCGCTGATGCGGCTCGTGGACGAATGGGAGGCCGTGGAGTTCTTCGACGGCGCCGACCTGTATCCCCTGCAGCCGATCCTGCGGGACATGCGTTCGTCGGCCCAGCTCGCCACGCTCGCCCGGCGCGCCAGCCGCTCGCGCACCCAGGAATTGCCCGCGTGGTGCGACACGGGATGGGCAGTCTTCCTACGACTGGCCGGCGACAACACCGCCGCGAGGGAACTCCCCGTAAGCATGGCGTTCCTGGCCCTGGCCGCCGAACGGCTCGTGGAGGACGGACTGATGGAGGCAGCAGAGACCCTGCGTCGCTGGAACCGTCAGCAGGCCAGGGCGTGGGGCCTTGAGGAGCAGATCGTCGACTGGCAGCGCAGCGGCCTGACCCAGCAGGCCCCGCCGCCCATGGTGCCCGCCTATCTGATGATCCAGTTCGAGCCCGACGGCGTGGAACCCGACCGCTATTTCCTCTCCCACTGGCGGCAGTCGGACGCCGATGGCTGGCATCCCGTACCGGGCGAGACGGTGCATCTGCACCGCGACGAACTGCCCGCCGAGGTCGAGGTCCTGATCGAGCAGACCGAGGAGCGCTGGGCGGATCTGCGGCAACCGGTCGTCCTGGAATTCATCCTCCCGTGGGAATTGCTCGGCGAACCCGTGGAGTGGTGGCACAAGGAGTCCTCCTCCCTGTCGCCGACGCCTCTGGTCATGGACTACGCGGTCTTGATCCGCAGTTTCGAGCGCCTGCGCAAAGCCGCCTGGCACCGCCCCTGGCACAAGAAGTGGCGCCAGCTCAAGGAGCAGCCCGCCGACAGCCATTCGTACTTCAACCCTCCCGGCCAGTCGCACTTCCACCTGGAGCGCGAGCTGAAGGAGGACGACCACGCGGTCTGTCTGGTCCTGAGCCAGCCGCCGGGCTCCGATTCGCCGACCGGCCAGCAGGAGTTCATGGCCGGCCTGCGGGCGGGGGTGCCCGCGATGATCTGGCACCGCGGCGACTGCGGCGATCCGGCCTTCAAGGAAGCGGTCGCCGAGATGGTCCAGGACCGCGGCCTCGCCAGCCTCGTCTCGCGCGCCGGAAATTGGCGCAAGGAGGCCCTGGCGCTGGGCCCCGAGGGCTGGGACAACCACGTGGGGCGCCATCTGGCGATCCTGGTCGACGACCCGGAACGCAGACCCGGCCCGCCCGGCCCCGACCGCGCGGCGGTGACGAGTTGACCGGGACCGCCGGCCGCCCGACCGCGGCCGTTAACCTCCCGCGCACGGCCACAGGAGGTGCCGCGCCGTGAACCTGCCGGCCTCCGCTGCCGTGCGGCCTTCACCCGCCGGGCGCACGAGGTTTCCCGCCGGGGGCTTCGCGCTCCCCGCCGGGAACACCGTGCTTCCCGCCGGGGGCACCCAGTTTTCCGGCGGAGGTACCCCGCTTCCCGGCACAGCCGCGTCTTTTCCTGCCGGGGGCGCGACTTCTAGCACGATTTCCGCGCTCCCCGGCCCATGCCTCCGTACCCCCTTGCTAGCAGTGCGGGCGCACTGTCACGCTGCGCCTGTGGATGTCACGCACGCCCGCGCTCTGCGGGACTCCGCACAACTGTCCTGGCCGCCACGACGCCTTGAGGGCGCATATGCATGACGACGGAGGACAGCGGCAAGGTCCGGCTACGCGGGCACGTCGTGAGGCCGCGTCCGTTCTCGGCCGCCTCGGCCATACGGGCCCCGGCCGGTCGGGCAGACAGGACCGCGCCGAAGCCGTCCTGGTCATCGACGACCACCTGACGATGAAGGTCTGGGACCAGGCGGTCGACGACCTGATCGACGAGCTGAACCGCCAGGGCGACTTCGCGCGCGTGCGCGTACTGCGCCTGCGCGGTACGGACGAGACCGACCCCGCGCGCCTGGGCCCCGAGGAACCGCTCGGCAGCCCCGGAGACATGCGCCGCGTGATCCTCGTGCTCACCGACGGCCTGGCAGCGGGCTGGCGTTCCGGGGCGGTCATGCCGCTGCTGCGCGCCTGGGGACGCGGAAGTCCGGTCGCCGTGGTGCATGTGCTGCCCCAGCAGCTGTGGTTCCGCACGGGCCTCGACGTCTGCCGGGTGCGGCTGCGCGCCGCCCACGCCTGGGCGGCCAACAGGCAGCTCGACTGGGAGCTGCGCGAGGCCCCGGTCCAGACCCACGACCCGGACGAGCCCGAGCCCGAGGGAGACGCGGTCCTCGTACCGGTCCTGGCACTGACCAACCGCTGGGCCGAGGCCTGGACCCAGCTCGTCATGGGACCCGAGCCGCAGTGGCTGGAGATGTCCGCCATCCGGGCACGGGAGTGGAAACGCCGCCCCGACGCGGCGCGCGCGCTGCCCTGGACCGACGACGTGCCTGACCCTCTGAGCACGGTGCCCGCGGCGGAGCGCGTGTCGGACTTCCGCGCCGGAGCCTCGCCCACGGCCTTCACCCTGGCGACCCGCTTATCCGCCGTCCCCCTGAGCCTCCCCCTGATCCGCAAGGTCCTGGAGACCACACCGGGAGCGGGCCCGGTGCACGCATCGGAGCTCCTGATGAGCGGCCTCGTCCGGCCCAGCGGGGCACAGGGGGAGGACATCGCGGACGTGGCGTTCTCCTTCGCCCCCGACATCCGCGAGGAGCTGCTCGCGCTGGGCCGCCGCAGCGACACCGCACGCATCCTGCACGACGTACGCGCGCTGCTGGCAAGCGACGGCACAGAGGCCGCAGCGCTGCTCCCCTCCCCCTCGGAACCCCTGGACACCCTGGCCATGCCCCGGGTGAACAGTCGCAATATCGGCTTCCTCCGCGTGGAGCTCGCCGCGCTGAGGGCACTCTCCGGACGTTTCATGCAGCGCGCCGCCCTGCTGGCGGGGGTACTTGGCTGGCACGATCGTCGATACGCAGTAAGCCTGGAGAAAAGCGGCGAAATCCCCGTCTCCCGGCCCGATCCTGAAGGAGCATCGGTGATGTCGACTACGCCCCAGCAAACGGTGGAGGGGGACCGCACATCACAGCCGCGCGTCTGGGGAAACCTACCGCCGAGGAACCCCAATTTCACCGGCCGTACCGAGCTCCTCGAACTCCTCGGCGAGCGTCTGCGCGAAGGCACGACCACGGTCCTGCCCGAGGCGATCCACGGCATGGGCGGCGTGGGCAAGACCCAGCTGGCCATCGAGTACGCCTACCGCCACCAGGGCGAGTACGACATCGTCTGGTGGATCCCCTCCGAGCGGCCCGGTCAGATCGGCCAGGCCCTGGTGGAACTGGCCGGGCGCCTGGGCCTGGAGACCAGCACCGAGGCGAACATCGCGGGACCCGCGGTGCGCGAGGCGCTGCGCGAGGGCCGACCCTTCTCGCGCTGGCTGCTGATCTTCGACAACGCCGACAACCCCGAGCAGGTACGCCACTACTTCCCCACCGGGGGCAACGGCACGATCCTGGTCACCTCCCGCAACCGGCGGTGGGGCCTGGTCGGCGGCTCGCTCGAGGTGGACGTCTTCACCCGCGAGGAGAGCAAGGAGCTCCTGCGCCACTCCGGGCCGCCCCTCCAGGAGGAGGAGGCCGACCGGCTCGCCGAGGCGCTGGGAGACCTGCCGCTGGCCCTTGAGCAGGCCGCCGCGTGGCGTGCGGAGACGGGCATGCCGGCATCCGAGTACCTGCGCCTCTTCGAGAACAAGCGCACGGAACTCCTGGAGACGTCTCCGCCCCCGGACTACCAACTGCCGGTCGCGGCGGCCTGGAACGTCTCCCTGGACCATCTGGAGACCCGCAGCCCCTCGGCCCTGCGCCTGCTCCAGCTGTGCTCGTACTTCGCCCCGGACCCGATCTCGCGGTCCATCTTCTCCGGCCTCGGGAACAGCAGCATCTTCCCCGAGCTCGACGCGACGCTGAACGACCCGATGCGGCTCGCGCGCGCCATAAGGGAAGTGAACCGCTACTCCCTGGCCCGCATCGACCACCGTACGAACTCCATCGAGATGCACCGCCTGGTCCAGCTCGTCCTGAACAACCGTATGTCTCCGGAGGAGCAGTCCCGGATGCGGCACGGCGCCCACACCCTGCTGGCGGCGGCGGACCCGAAGGCGCCGACCACGGCGGCGAACTGGCCGCGCTACGCCGAGCTCTACGGCCACGTCATCGCCTCCGACGCCATCAAGTCGGACCAGCCCTGGGTGCGTCAGCTCGTCATGAACGTCGCCCGGTACCTCTACCACTGGGGCGACCACGAGGTGTCGCTCGACTTCTCCGAGCAGGCCTGGGAGACGTGGCAGAGCGTCTTCGGCGAGGAGGACCAGCAGACGCTGCTCATGGGGCAGTGGCTCTGCTACATCTACTGGGTCCTCGGCCGGCACGGCGAAGCCGTCGAACTGGTGGCCAAGCTCAAGGAGATCTACGAGCGCACGGCACCCGGCGGCCGCGAGGACGTCCGCGAGGACGCGCTGGCCGCGATCGGCCTGGAGGCCGCGGTGCGCCGCGTCGAGGGCGAGTTCGCCCTCGGGGCCCAGCTGGACGCGACGGTCTACGAACGGGCGCGCAGGGCCTTCGGCGAGGAGGACCCCACGACGCTCGACGCCGCCCACAACCTCGGCACGAGCCTGCGTCTGGTCGGAGACTTCCGCCAGGCCCTCGAACTCGACGAGAGCACCCTCGCGCTGCGGCTGCGCGTCCTCGGCCAGGATCACTCGCGCACCCTGATGACGGAGAACAACGTCGCCATCGACGTCCGCGAGACGGGTGACTACGTGGGCGCCCGCGCCCGCCAGCAGGCCGTACTGGACGCCTACCGCGACGTGTTCGGGTCCGGCAACCCCTCGACCATCCACACGATGCGCCAGCTCAGCGAGGCCGCCCGCAAGGCCGGCGACCACGCGCAGTCCCTGGAACTGGCCACGGAGGCGTACTCGAAGTTCTCCCGCCGATACGGCGACGCCCACCCCTCGTCGCTGTCCGCCGCCCTGACCCTGTCGATCGCCCTGCGCCAGAACGGCGACCTGAACGCGGCACGCGAACGCGGCATCAAGGCCTGCCAGGAGTACCGCAACATCTTCTCCCCGCAGCATCCGCATGTCCTGTCCGCGGACGTCGACCTCGCCGTCACCCTGCGCCTGCTGGGCCAGCCGGGCGAGGCGAAGCGTCTCGACGAGGCCGCACTCGCCTCGCTGACCGAACGGCTCGGCGCATCCCACCCCCTCGTCCTGACCACCGCCATCAACCTGGCCAGTGACCTGGCGGCCCTGGGCGACCACGCCGCGGCCCACGAGCTCGGCCGGCGGACGCTGGAACTCTGCCGCACCACCTTCGGCGACGACCACCCCACCACGCTGGCGTGCGCGGGGAACCTCGCGATGGACCTGATCGAGCTGGGCGAGGAAGCCGAGGGCGCCGCGCTGCGCGCCGACACCCTGGCCCGCATGGAGCGCGTGCTCGACGCTCCCCGGCTCGTCGTGGAGTCCGGCACACCGCACCCGGCCACGCTCCAGGCCAAGGCGGGCCAGCGGGCCAACTGCGACATCGACCCGGTGCCGCTGTAGCAGGCGGGAGGGCGGAGCGGGTGACATCCACCCGCCCCGCCCGCCGCCTGACCGTCCGGTCGATTCGGCGTCAGCCGCGGGGCTGCCGCGCGCCGCGTGCCACCCACTGCGCGAGCAGCACCGGATCCGCGCCTTGCCCCGTCGCCTTCTCCAGCGCGTGCTGCACGGCGCACACCCGCTCCGGGAAGCCCCGCAACAGCCGTGCGACGTCCTCGTGCGCCTCCACGCCGGCGAGAGCCCGCCCCAGTCCGGCCCAGGCGCCGAGCGGCGCCCCCTTGCCCGAAAGCAGCGCGGCGAAGGCGTCCTTCGCCCCGGCACGGTCGCCGTGCGCCGCCAGCAGGACGTCGGCGCCCTCCGCTCCCTCGGCGTTCCGCGCGTCCGCACCGGCGCCGGTGAGGCGGTAGCGGGCCAGGACCGCCTCGGTGTCCAGGAAGCGGGCCTCCGAGTCCGGCACGAGCACGGGCTCGGCGGCGAGACCGGGCGGGGGACGCTCGTCCCCGCGCCGCCAGGCCCGCACCGCGTCGTCCACCGCCGTGGCGGGGGGCCGCAGATGGTGGGCGCGCCAGCGTGCCCGGTGGCCGGCCGCCACCTCCCGGGCGAGCCGCAGCTCCGCGTCCGGCACCGGCTCGTCCAGCCATGCGGCGCAGCGCTCGCGCAGGGTCTCCAGGAGGCGCCGCCCCAAGGGCGTCAGGCGCTCGTGGCCCCGCACCAGATTCACCGTCGACCACACCTGCGTGCGCCACAGCGCGAACTCGAAGTGCGCGAGTGAGGCGTGCGCGGCACCGGCGGAGTGCCGGTGGGCGCGCCAGAAGCGGGCGACCCCGGCGAAGGCGTATATCCCTTGCAGCAGGCCGCCCAGCGGACGCGGATCGTCGCGCCACGGCGCATAGAACAGCTCTTCGGAACCCGGGGCGGACTCCCGTACGTTCAAGGGCCGCAGCCGCATCAGGCTGCCCAGCTTGATGTGCTGGAACTCGTGCACCAGGGTGGCGGCCAGCTGCGCGGCGTCGTCCGGCCGGGAGGCCATGACGCCTCCGAAGGCATCGCCCGCGGTCACGCTGTGCGGCCGGAACTTCTCCCGCGCGGGAGTGGGGGTCACCGACATGAGCCCGGCGCGCATCGCCTCGGCACTCTCCGGCTCGTCGCGCAGCAGGATCTCCCACGCGTCGGTGAGCAGGTCCTGCCAGGTCTGTGCGTCCTGCGCGGACAGGAGCAGGGGCTCGCTCGGGCGCGGGAACGTGCGGTAGGGGTCCAGCTCCTCCAGCGCGAGGCGCAGGTGCGGCACTTCGGTGCCCAGGGTGACCCGCCGCACCGCGTGCCATCCGGGCGCGCTGCGTTCGATGCCCGGCCCTATCAGCGCCGTGCCCTGTTCCCCGGTGATCCGGAGCTGCCCGGCCCGCGCCTCGACGCGCGCGGTGCTCCACGGCTGCGCCGCCTCGATCCGCGCACAGCCCAACGTCGGCAGGAACACGATGCCCCGGCTCACGGGCACGGCGATCGAGAAGTCGAGCCCGGCCCGCAGCCCAGCCGACGCGGCGAGCGCCGCCACATGCCCCGCCATCACCCACAGCGGCGCGTCCTCGAAGGAGGCACCCCTGAGCCGGCGCAGCGCGAGGGACAGCCACATCCCCGTGTTCGGGGACATCAGTACGTCGTCGAAGACCTCCGGAGCCGTCCGCTGGGCGCGCTCGAGGAGGGACCATGCCTCCCGGTACGAGACCCCCGCTCCGGCCCGGTGGGGCACGCCGTTGCCGGAGAGGCCGTCGTGCAGCGCCCGCAGCAGCAGCATGCGGCGGCTGCGCTCGGCGGCGAGGAGCTCCTCCACCACCGCCCGGCCGCCGTCGCCCCGCGCCAGATCACGGAATCCGGCGACGGACAGCCTGTGCAGCGGCAGTGCCACCGACCCGGTGGGCCTAGCCGCCATGGGCTGCCTGCCACGGAGCCGCGGCGGTCCCGTCAGTCAAAACGGGACGGCCCTCCGTACGTATTCGTAATCGCCTGGGCGTCGTCGATGTGGTCCAGCAGGGGCTGGAGCGCCCCCGCGATGGCACTGCCGTCCATGGAAAGCAGCGCTTCAAGAGAAACCCCCGAGAGATCTACGAGATCGGACTCGACGGCAGGCATCGATCGCTCCACGGCTGCCAAGTCCCCTCCCGTGATTCCGTGCATGCGCAGTCCCTTTCCCCCTCATGATGACCCAGCACGGCACGCTGCGAAACCCCGCATCCGAGCCGTGCCCGACATCAAGTCAGCTGTATCGCTTGGCCAGTTGACCTGCTTCACGGTCGACGCGGGCCACTTCCGCCGACTTCCCTTCCAGGAGCCGGACGGTCTCCAGGAGCTGGTCGAGCGTGCCCCGGTAGCGCAGGCAGGTGCGCACGATGCCGTAGATGTCCATCTTCAGCCGGGAGTCCCTCGGCCGGTTCGCGGCGATCTCCGCGTCGATGCTGGAGAGCACCAGACCCAGGCCGTTCGCGTCCCCGAGCACCGGGATGTCCACCAAGGCGTCGACAAGCCCGAGGAGTTCACGCAACGGCAGGTCAGAGGGGAGATCGGCCAGGCTCGCCGGTGCCTCGGGGCCCTCCGGATCCGCTGCGGAACCGAGCCCTCCGCGCGGCGGCAGACCCGCGTCCCGGCGGAGGCGTTCAAGGTCGCCGGGGGGCAGTGCGTCGTACCAGTGCTCCACCCTGGAGGCAGCGAGCCGGCCGAGGCCGTCCGAGCGGTGGTGGGCGCTGATCACGCCGATGACGGCACCGCCGGACCAGACCGCCGCACCGGACATCCCCTCCCAGGGAGAACGCCGCGGTTCGGGGTCCGCGCGCGGCGCGAGAACGGCCAGTTCGAGTGTGCCCTCGCGCCGGTTGGACAGGACGGAGACGGTCCCCGACGCGTGACAGGAGTCGCGGTACTGACCGGGAGCGCCGTCGTCCAGGAGACGCATGCTGTCGTCGCGCAGCTTGAAACGGGGGAAGCCCATCGCGCTGACGGGCAGCACCACATCGCTCTCGGGCACGGCCGCGTAGCGAGGGCTTCGGACGTCCCCGGCGCCGGGCGGCAGCTCCATGATCTCCAGGAGCGCGATGTCCGCGGCCTCGGCGAGCAGCACGACGCGTACGTCCGCGCTCCACTCCCCCGGCCGGTCGGCGTCGAAGCGCACCCGCACCGACGTCACCGGACCCGCGACCACATGGGCGGCGGTCAGCACGGACCTGTTGCCCGTGCGGTAGCCGGACCCGCGCCGCCCGCGGTCTCCGCCCGGCCTCTCCACCAGTACTTCGGCGACCCGCGCCGCCTCAAGCCCCCCTGGCCCCGTCATGGCGGCGGCGCTCAGCGCTCGCGCTCGGAACGGTCACCGCTGACCCACGGCGACTGATCGGAGTCGCCCACGCGCGGGGTCAGGCTGAGGCTGACGCGATGAGTGGTGCCGGCCGCCCGCTGGCCGGAGGCGCCTGCCTCGACGACCCAGAAGCGGATCCTGCCGTCCGCGGCCTCGGACCGCTGCACGGTGAACTCGGCCTCCAGCTGTACGGGACCCAGTTCAAAGCGCAGAGTGTCGCCCCCGGCGTCCTCGGCGTCCCGGGCCGCGGCCATGGCGGCGGCCAGTTCCCCGCGTAACTGCGCGATCATCTCGGCGAGTTCAATCACGCCGAGCCCCTACCCCCGGCGTGTCGCCCCCACACTGCGGAGGCGACACGGGGGCGGACCGAAGGGGCCGGCCGGCACGACGACGGCCGGCCCCTGTCGGGGTCCTACTGGTTGGCCGTGCCGTTGCCCGACAGGACCGGGATGTCGGAGAGGATGTGCGACAGCGGCTCGTCGCCCTTGGCCTGCGTCGAGTTCTCGGTGCACTGCTGGTTCTGCGGCGCCGAGAGGATCGGGATGTCCTGGACGGCGATCGGCACGAGGCCGACGAGCGAGCCGACGTTCGCCTTGACCGGCAGGCCGACGCAGGGCTTGTTCAGGGTGCCCTGGACGAGGGTGAGCTGGGGGCTCTGGTTGCCCTTGGTCGCGGAGTTGCCGAACGCGGTCTCGGCGCCGTTGCCGCTCAGGGACGTGGTGCCCGAGTCGTCACCGATCGCCAGGGCCTGGGGGGCCATACCGGCGGAGATTCCGGCGACGGAGGCGGCAATGGCCGCGGATGCCAGGAGCTTCTTCATTTTGATTCCCTTCAAAGAGCGGGCTCCGTTGGCAGAGCCGGCGTGATGATCAACTGCCTGATCCGGGGATGGTTTCGACCTATGACCCGGTCGGCCTAGTAATCAGACGGCCGTCAACGGCACGCCAAGGTGTCGCCGCGGACGGTGACCGGACTGCCGAACCTCGGCGGATCGCTCAGCCTGGCCGTCGAGTTGCGGGAGGTGAGGGGCCGGTCCCGGTTGATGGCACCGAAGATCTTCCCGGCCTTGGCCCGGTCCCATTCGAGGGAGCCGTTCAGCGAGCTGCTGAAGCCCCTGACCGGCACCGTGGTGAACTCCATGGACGACGGCGGGATCCGCCCCAGGTCCCGTGCGAGCGACAGGATTTGGCCGGTGCTGAACCCCCGGTCGGCCTGCGCCGCGCCGACCAGCGACCGGCCCAGCTGCGCCGCCCTGAGCGGGTCGGCCAGGACGTTCTGGGTACGTACGCTGCGCAGCGCGCCGATCAGGAAGCGCTGCTGGCGCTGGATCCGCCCGAAGTCGGCGCTGTTGTCCACGTGCCGGGAGCGGACGTATTGCAACGACCGTCCGCCGCCGAGCCGGTGGGTGCCGGGCGCGAGGTTCAGCTTCGTCGTCTTGTCCTTGAGGGCGCGCGGCGTACAGACCTCCACGCCCCCGACCGTGTCCACGCTGTCGATGAAGCGCCGGAAGTCGAGTTGCAGATAGCGGTCGATGCGGACGCCGGTCATCCCCTCGACCGTACGTACGGACAGCGCGGGGCCGCCTTGCGCATAGGCGCCGTTGATCTTCCCCGGATGCGCCGGGCGCACCACCCCGGTGGTTTCGTCACGGTGCGCGGGGATCCGCGCGTACGAGTCGCGGGGGAGGCTGACCACGCTGACGCGCTTTCTCGCCTCGGAGACATGGACCAGCATGAGCGTGTCCGTGCAGTCGCAGGCGATGCCGCCCGCGCGGTACTTCCGCTTCTCCTCCTGCGTGATGGTGTCACGGCCGTCCGTGCCCATCAGAAGGATATTCATACCTCTTGCCTCGTCCGGCCGATTCTTCATATGGCCGAAGACGTCGACGCGTTGGACGGGAAGCGGCAGCGCCGTTGCGTTTCCCATTCCGGCGGCGGCGATGGCCAGAAGAACCCCGGGAACGGCGAGACGCAGCTTTCGCGTGCGCCGGGACCCGTTCGGTGGGGAGAGGTGAGTGAGCAAGCTGATCTCCGCTGCGGGGGAACCGGGACGGAGAAAAGGTAAATCGCTCGGCGGTATCGCGGGCACGGCATCTTCGTGGCGCGCGGGAACAACAACTCGTTCGACCTAAGCCGTTCGGTTTCGCCAGTTTGCGCAATTGGAACAGATCGCTCGACACACGCCCGTCGATGGCGAGGGAATATGGCTGACTTCAAGCAGCAATGGAGGCGTCAGGGCCTCATCCCAGTGAGCAGAAGTTCTCCGGAACGCCGCGTCGAGGATCCCATCTACACGTCGTTGCAGGATTCCTGGGCACAGCAGGGAAAGACAGTTCCGGGCCGCCCCGATCAGGAATGGCAGGCCCTCATGTCACGCGATCCCTGGCCACGGGGCTGACGGCCGGGCGCAGTTGCGCACGACAGCGGGCCGCCGTTGAACGGCGGCCCGCTGCGCGGTGCGCGGGGAGATCAGTCGTTGTTCGTGCCGTTGCCCGACAGGACCGGGATGTCGGAGAGGATGTGCGACAGCGGCTCGTCACCCTTGGCCTGCGTGGAGTTCTCCACGCACTGCTGGTTCTGCGGCGCCGACAGGATCGGGATGTCCTGGACGGCGATCGGCACCAGGCCGACGAGCGAGCCGACGTTCGCCTTGGCCGGGAGGCCGATGCAGGGCTTGTTCAGCGAGCCCTGGATGAGCGCCATCTGCGGGCTCATGTTGCCGTACGTGGCGGAGTTGCCGTACGCCTGCTTGGCGCCGTTGCCGCTGAGCGACGTGGTGCCGTGGTCGTCGCCGATGGCGCTCGCCGAACCGGCTGCGGCGGCCGACATGCCGACGACGGAGACGGCAACCGCGGCTGCAGCCATGCCCTTCTTGATCACAACTAATTCCCTTCTGGAGAAACCCCGTTCGCCGGAGCGCTCTGATTAACTCCACGCCCACCGCATAGTTGCTCCGCTTCACTCTGATGGCCCAACAGGGGCCCGATGAACGCCCAACCGAGTGAAGCCCCGAAACCCGGGATCGGGCCGACGAGTTGGTCAGGGGGCAGTGACTCGAGCGTCTGCCAGAAAAGGAACAAGCAAAATGATGAAGAAGGCTATGGCCTCGGCGGCAGTTGCCGTTTCCGTCGTCGGTATGACCGCGGCTGCGGCCGGTTCGGCGAGCGCCATCGGTGACGACCACGGCACCACCTCCCTGAGCGGCAACGGCGCCGAGCAGGCGTACGGCAACTCCGCCACGCACGGCAACATGAGCCCCCAGCTCTCCCTGGTCCAGGGCTCGCTGAACAAGCCCTGCATCGGCCTGCCGGCCAAGGCGAACGTCGGCTCGCTCGTCGGCCTGGTGCCGATCGCCGTCCAGGACATCCCGATCCTCTCGGCGCCGCAGAACCAGCAGTGCACCGAGAACTCCACGCAGGCCAAGGGCGACGAGCCGCTGTCGCACATCCTGAACGACATCCCGGTCCTGGCCGGGAACGGTCAGTCGAACGGCTGATCTGCCGGTGTGAGTCCGCTCGGGCTGCCTGCCTTCCCCAAGGCCTGGCAGCCCGGGCCGCTCCATTTCCGGGCGGGGTAATTCGGGTGAATTTCCCGAACGGGAGAACTTAGTGGTTTCTTCCGCATCTTTAACTCGTTTGCAGGTTGCAGGTCATGTTGCGAGACGTAAACAGAAGTTCTCGCTCGGTTTCGACTGCCAGATCGGCATGACCACAGAGAAGGGAACATCTGTGAAGAACAAGAAGAGCGCAACGATCGTCGCTGGTGTCGTCATGGCCATGGGCGTGGCGGCTCCCGCCTTCGCCGACGCGGGCGCCGAGGGTGCGGCCGTCGGGTCCCCCGGCGTCCTCTCCGGCAACCAGGCCCAGGTGCCGGTCCACATCCCGGTCAACGTCTGCGGCAACACCGTTGACGTCATCGGTCTGCTGAACCCGGCGTTCGGCAACACCTGCGCCAACACCTGATAGCGCTCAGCCACCAGGCTGTTCATGGCCGGCCTTGGACCGACACTTCGAGTCCAAGGCCGGCTTTCCACTGCTCAGAGGAAGACAACTAGATTGCGACAGGTCATTGGTAAAGGGATGCTCGCGACTGCGGCCGCCGCGACCAGCATCCTCTCCCTGTCCGGCTCGAACGCGTTCGCCGCGGACGGGAACGGGGTGACGGCGGGTTCGCCCGGAGTCTTGTCGGGCAACAGCGTGCAGGCCCCCGTCGGCGTCCCCGTGAACGCCTGCGGCAACACCGCGGACGTCGTCGGTGCGGCCAACCCGACGTTCGGCAACAACTGCGCGAACCACGAGGCCTCGCCGAAGGAGCACGCAAGCGCTCCGGCACGGGTGCCGTCGCAGGAGCGGACGTCCAGCACGTCGGCGGACCGACCCGGCCACGGCCCGCAGGCCCACGCACCGGCCCCGGCCCCCGCTCCGGCCCCTGCCAGGCACACGCACCACAGCGCCCACCCGGCCCAGCACCCCGGCACCCACTCCGTGGCCCACGGCGATGCCGTCGGGTCGCCCGGCGTCGGTACGGGCAACAACGCCAAGGCACCCGCGGACGTGCCGGTCAACGCCTGCGGCAACACCGCGGACGTGATCGGCCTGCTGAACCCGGTCATGGGCAACGGCTGCGCCGAAGGAACGTCCGCTCCGGCGTTCCCGGAGGAGCACGAGGCACCCCCCGCGGGGCCCGAGGCGCCGCCCGCAGAGCATCAGACGCCTCCCCGAGCCGCCGCCGAGCCGCCCGTCGACCGCGCCGCCCCCGGGCCGAAGCACGCCGCCGACGCCCCGCGTCAGGTCGTGTCCCCGGCCTCGGGACGCGCACCGTCGGCCGATCACGCGGCGCCGCACGGCCTGGCCCAGCTCGCCGCGACCGGAAGTGACGAGGACCTGCTCGCCGCGGCTGCGGCAAGCGCCGCTCTGCTGATCGGCGGCGGGATCCTCTACCGCCGCGGACGCGCCTCATCCGGCCTCTAGTACGCCCGGAAACGCCGCTGGCGGGGAAGAGACACCCGAGGGTCTCTTCCCCGCCAGTTCGGCAGGAGGGCCGGCCCGCGGTGGGGGTGTTGCCGACCTACGGCGAAGACGCCGACGGCTGGCGGAGGGCAACCAGGCCCGTCCCATGCCACAGAGTCCACCACCTCGCCCCCGCGGACGAAGAACCGATTCACCCGTTCGCCGAGGGCATCACCTGATCGGGTTCCCGGCAGGCTGCATCCCCGTTCAGCGCTTGACGGCGCCCGGCGCAGAGCGGCGGCCGCGAGCGACGACCGGCACCGGCGACGAGGCGTCCGCGGGCCCGCGCCGCAGGCTCCGCCGTACCCCCCGGACCAGCCTGGCCGCCGTATAGGAGGCGCCGTGCACGAAGCGCATGGCCGGGCCGAAGCTAGACGCCGTCACCAGGCCCGCGAGGAACAGACCGGGGTACGAGGACTCGAACTCCGCGGAGACACAGGGCTCCTCGGCCGCGTTCACCGCCAGGCCGCCGCGCAGCTCCGGGGCCAGCATTCCCAGGCGTGCGCCGGTGGCCCTGAAGCCGGTGGCCGCGATGACGTGGTCGGTCTCGAAGTCCGCTCCGCCGCTCGCGTCGCCGACGGTCGCGAGCCGCACCCGGCCGGCCGCGGCCGACGCCGTGACGACCTCGTGGCCGAGCAGCACCTCCACGCGTGACTCGACCCTCTCGCGCACCCACCAGGCGCCCGCCGGGCCGAGCGCCGACGCCGAGATGCGGGCGCGCGTGGCCTCGGGAAGCCGCCGGAAGCCGCCGGGCACCTCGGCGTAGAACCAGTTGCGCCACCCGCAGCCGAGGCCGCTGTGCGGAGCGCGGGCGGACTCCCGCCACGGCCGCTCCCACGCCGGGGGCACGGTGTTCCAGTTCAGCCGGTGCGAGCGCGCGAGCACCCGTACCCGCGTCCCCTGTTCGGCGAGGAGCGCGGCGGTCTCCAGGGCGGCCTGGCCGCCGCCGATCACGGTGACGTCCTTGTCGCGGAAGCGGTCCAGGGTGCGGTGGTGGCTGCTGTGCGAGGCGTGCTCCTTGCCGAGCCCGTGCAGCACGGCGGGGATCTGGACGAAGGGGATCACCCCGACGGCCAGCGCCACCTTGCGGCCGCGGATCGCCTGGCCGTCCTCGGTGATCACCTCGAACCCGCCGGGGCAGGCGGTGACCGAATCCGCCATCCGCTGGTCGACGTCCGGCACGGCGTGCTGCGCGAACCACAGGCCGTACGAGGCGAACGTCTCCACGGAGATCGGTTCGCCGTGCCTGGCCTCCATGCCGTTGCGCTTGCAGTACTCCGCGAGGCCGTAGCGGCGCCGGGGGTCGGAGAGGTTCGACGCCCAGGGCTCCGACTTCAGGAACATGCCCGGCGGCATGTGGTCGCGCCAGGACGCCATGGGCCTGCCGAAGATGCGTACGTCGAGTCCGGCGCCCGCGGCGTGCGACGCGATGGACAGGCCGTAGGGACCGGCTCCGACAACCAACAGGTCATACATCAGCAACTGCTCGCTCTCTCGTCGTCGTTACGGGCGGCGTCGCCGGCGCGGGCGGAGCCGACGGGCGCGCCTTCCGCCGCAGCCGGCCCAGGAGCCGCCGCGTGACGTGGCGGCACCACTGCACCCACATGGCGAGGGCGGGCGCCATGTCGTCCCTGGCGTGCCAGGCCAGCTCGCGGCGCTGCGCCGCGGTGGACGCCGGGCCCGAGGTCATGACGGCGCGCAGCGCGGTCAGCGGGGAGTAGTTCTCCACGACGAACGAGCGGCCCGGCAGGACGGCGCCGGCCGGCAGCGGCCGGTGGGTCATGTCCAGGTGCTGGGCGCGCACCACGTCCAGGTCGGCGCCGTCGGCGAAGAGACGGAACTGGGCGCCCGGCCGGGGGTTGAAGTCGAGCAGGCAGTGCTCGCCCGTCGCGGCGTCCACCCGGAAGTCGAGGTCGAAGATGCCCCGGTAGCCCAGCGTGTCGACCAGTCGGTCGACGCAGGCCCGCAGGCCCGGATCGGGCGTCCACTCGCCCACCGCCGTCAGGCCCGCCCCGCGCGGCCAGGAGCGGTGCTTGCGGCCGGAGCCGCCGCTGCGCACGGCGCCCTTCCGGTCGGCGTAGCCGTGGACGAACCAGTCACGGCCGGGGCCACTGGGCAGGTACGCCTGCAACAGGAGGCGGCTGCCCGCCTCCTCGCACCGCCCGTAGAGCTCCATGGCCTCCCGCACCGACCGCACCAGGACCGTGCTGCGCAGGCC
>NZ_JBNNJZ010000110.1:0-19592 GCF_050270335.1 Streptomyces sp. NPDC059900 | reverse complement strand
GAGGGGGGGCCGGGGCCGCTGGTGGCGGGGGCCCCGCCTGTCGTGGCCGATGAACCAGATGGCTCCACCTTGTCGGGGACGACGAAGAGTTGCCCCCGGCGCTGCCCTACCTTTCCGGACATCACCGGTTCGCAGCCTCGGAGGTGGGGGTCCGCATGTCCACGTGGGATGTCGGTACGAAAGGCGCCACGGCACACACCCGACGCGCCCTGCCGCTGGTGGCGGCCACCGCGGTGCTGGCCGCCGGCTGCGGCGGCGGATCCGGCTCGGGAACGGCCGCGGGGGAGGGCAAGCTGGCGGACGGCAAGACGTTCACCATGGCCTACGCCTCCGACCCGGGCAATCTCGACCCGGCGAAGACGGTGATGTCGATCGCCATCGGCGTCAACCGCTATCTGTACGACCCGCTGGTCCACCTCGACGGCAAGGGCGAGCCCCGGGCCGGCCTGGCCCAGAAGTGGAAGGCGACGACCAAGACGGCGACGTTCACGCTGCGACCCGGCCTCACCTGCTCCGACGGCTCACCGCTGACGGCGAGCGACGTGGCCGCGAACATCGACTACATCGGCGACCCCGGGAACAAGTCACCCCTGGCCGGCGTGCTGATCCAGCCGGGCACCACGGCCAAGGCCGACGACGCGCGGCGCACCGTCACCCTCACCAGCGGCGCCCCCGACGCGTTCCTGCTGCGCAACGCCGGGTCCGTGCCGATCGCCTGCGGCAAGGGCCTCAAGGACCGTTCGGTGCTCGCCAAGGGCGGCAAGGGCAGCGGCACCGGCATGTTCACCATGACCGAGGCCGTCACCGGCGACCACTACACGCTCACCCGGCGCAAGGACCACACCCAAGGTCCCGGCGCGTCCGAGGGCGGCGCCAAGGGGCTGCCGGACAAGGTGACGATCCGGGTGATCCCCAACGAGACCACCGCCGCGAACCTGCTGGTCTCCGGTGAGCTGAACGCCTCGGCCATATCCGGCTCCGAACAGAAGCGCCTGGCCGCGCAGAAGCTGTTCCACGCCGACGTGCAGGCACCGCTGGGCGGTCTCTACTTCAACCAGGGCGGATCGCGCCCCGGCGCGGCCGAGGAGGTGCGCCGGGCGCTGGTCCAGGCGCTGAACCTGCCCGACGTGGGCAAGGTCATCACCAACGGCACCGGAAAGCCGTCGCAGGGCCTGGTCACCGACGAACCACGCGCCTGCACCGGCGACTCGGTCACCGGCAACCTCCCGGAGCACGACCTCGCGGCGGCCAAGTCGGCACTGAGCAAGGCCGGTTGGAAGCCGGGCTCCGGCGGAACCCGTACCAAGAACGGCAAGAAGCTCACGCTGAGCCTGATGTACGGCACCCAGAACGGACCCAGCATGGCCGCGGGCGCCGAGCTGATCCAGAAGCAATGGCAGAGCCTGGGCGCCGAGGTCAAGCTGAAGCCGGTGGACAGCCCCGCCCTGAACAGCACGCTCTTCGGCTCCGGCAACTGGGACGTCTCCATGGGCCCGATCGCGCTCGCCGCGCCCAACCAGCTCGTCCCGTTCATGTCCGGGCCGACCCCGCCCAAGGGCCTGAACTTCTCCGGGGTCGACAACCCCGACTACACGGCCCTGGTCCAGAGGGCTTCGGCCAAGGTCGGAGCCGAGGGCTGTCCGCAGTGGCAGGACGCCGAGAAGGCGCTGGTCAAGAACCTCGACGCGGTGCCGTACTACAACTCCCTCACCCCCGTCTTCGGCAAGGGGGCCCGCTTCAAGGTCAGTCAGGGCGCGATCGTCCCGTCCTCGATCCGCATGTACGCCAACTAAGGGGCGGGACCGATGACGACTGCGACGGCCGTCGCGAAGACGGCGACGGCGTCGGCGCCCCACTGGCGCGGCAACCGGTGGCTGCGGTTCGGCCTCCGGCGCGCGTCCCGCCTCCTGGTGTCGCTGTGGGTGCTCGTCACCGCGGCGTTCCTGATGATCCATCTCATCCCCGGTGATCCGGTGCGCGCCGCACTGGGCATGACCGCATCGCCGGACATGGTTGCGGCGCGGCGCGCGGAACTGGGTCTCGACGACCCGCTGTGGCAGCAGTACCTGCGCTTCCTGGGCGGTCTGTTCACCGGTGACCCGGGCACCTCCACCATCACCGGCCTGCCCGTGTCGCAGACCATCGGCGACCGGCTGCCCGCGACCGTGCAACTGGCCGGACTGGCCTTCGTCCTGGCCCTGCTGGTGGCCGTCCCGCTGGGCACGGCGATGGCCGCCCTGACCCGGGGCGGGCGCCGCCGGGGCACGGAGCTGGCCTTCACCTCGGTCAGCGTGTTCCTCGCCGCCATACCGGAGTTCCTGCTCGCCGTCGTCCTGGCCTATGTGTTCGCGGTGCGCCTCGACTGGTTCCCCGTCGCGGGCCGCCAGGGGCCGAGCTCGTACGTCCTGCCGGTCCTCGCCCTGTCCATCGGCCCCGCCATGGTGCTCGCCCGGATCGGCCGGGTGGAGATGCTCTCGGTCCTGAACCGCGATTACGTGCGCACCGCGCGCGCCAAGCGGCTGCCCCCGCACCGCGTCTATGTGCGCCATGCGCTGCCCAACGCCCTGACCGCCACGCTCACCCTGGGCGGGCTGTTGCTCTCGGCGCTCGTCGCGGGCACGGTGCTCGTGGAGAACGTGTTCGCCTGGCCCGGCCTCGGCTCGACCATCGTGCAGTCCATCCTGCAGAAGGACTATCCGGTCGTGCAGGGCATCGTGCTCGTCTACGGAGCCGGAGTGCTCGTGGTGAACCTGCTGGTTGATGTGGCCCTCGCCCTGCTCGACCCGCGCTCCGCGATCGGGGAGGCGTGATGTCCGCGCCGCGCTCCCGCTGGCCGGCCGCCGCCCGCACACCGGTGGGCGCCTGCGCCGGACTGCTGCTGCTCGCCGTGCTCGTGCTTGCCGTCCTCGCCCCGGTCCTGTGGGGCGACCAGGCGTCCGCGGTGGACACGGACGCGATCCAGCAAGGTCCCTCCGACGCCCACCTGTTGGGCACGGACAACCTGGGCCGCGACATCTTCTGCCGCGTCCTGGTGGCCACCCGCCTCTCGCTGCTGCTCGCGGTGACCGCGACCGCCCTCGGCGTGGTCCTGGGCCTGATCCTGGGCGCGGTGCCCTCGGTCCTGCCGCGCAGGGCCGGGCGCTTGATCACCTCCGTGGTCGACATCGCCGTCGCGTTCCCCGGCCTGCTGCTCGCCCTGTTCTTCGCGGTCATCTTCGGCGTGGGCGCCACCGGCGCGGTCCTCGCGATCGGCCTGGCGATGGCCCCGGCCTTCGCCCGGCTCACCCAGACGCTGAGCGCGTCGGTGGCGGGCCAGGACTTCGTGGCCGCCGCCCGGACCGTCGGCGTCGGCCGCATCCGGCTCCTGACCCGCCACATCCTGCCCAACATCGCCGAGCCGCTGGCCGTCAACGCCACCATCGGGGCGGGATCCTCGCTCCTGGCCTTCGCCGGGCTCTCCTTCCTGGGCCTCGGTATCCAGGCCCCGGACTACGACTGGGGACGGCTCCTGGGCGAAGGCCTCGGCCGGATCAACCTCACCCCCGCGCCCGCGCTCGCGCCGTGTGTGGCCGTCGTCGTCACGGGCCTGGCGTTCAATCTCTTCGGCGAGGCGGCGGCCGCCGCCCTCGGCGTACGCACGCTGTCGCGCACAACCACCGGCGCCCGTCCGCTGTCGCCGCTCGCCCCGACCGCCTCGGACCGGCCGGACGCCGAGGGGCAGCCCGTACTCGCGGTGGAGGACCTGCGGGTGGCCTTCCCCGGGCCCGCCGGGTGGGCCACCCCGGTGCGCGGCGTCAGCTTCGCCGTCGAGGCGGGCGAAGCCGTCGGAGTGGTGGGCGAGTCCGGGTCGGGCAAAAGCCTGACCGCGATGGCCGTCTCCCGGCTCATCGCACCACCGGCCCAAGTCAGCGCCCACCGCATGGATTTCACCGGCACGCCGCTGCTCGGCACCGACGAGCGGGAGCTGCGCCGCCTGCTCGGCACCTCCCTCGCGATGGTCTTCCAGGACCCGATGTCCTCCTTCAACCCCGTCACCGGCATGGGCCGCCAGCTCGCCGAAGTCGCCGAACACCACCAGGGCCTGTCGCGGCGCGCCGCGTTCGCCCGGGCCGTGGACCGGCTGCGTGCCGTGCACGTGCCCGCGCCGGAGCGGCGTGCGCGCCAGTACCCGCACGAGTTCTCCGGCGGCATGCGGCAGCGCGCGATGATCGGCATGGGGCTGATGGGCGACCCGAAGCTGGTCATCGCCGACGAACCGACGACCGCCCTCGACGTCACCGTGCAACGACAAGTCCTGCGCCTGCTCGCCGAGGTACGGGAAGAGCGGGGCACCGCCCTCCTGCTCATCAGCCACGACATCACGGTCGTCGCCCGGACCTGCGACCGAGTCCTAGTCATGTATGCGGGCCGCATAGTCGAAGACCTGCCCGCGGCCGACCTGTTCACCGCCGCCCGGCATCCCTACACCCGGGCGCTCCTGGCCGCCGTACCGGACCTCGAAACGGACCGTGACCGCCCGCTGGCCGTGATCCCCGGCCGCCCGCCGGAGCCGGACCGCATACCGCAGGGGTGCGCGTTCGCCCCGCGCTGTCCCCGCGCCGACGACCACTGCCGCCGCGAGGACCCCGAACCGGTCGCCCACAGCATCGGACACCGGATCGCCTGCTGGCATCCGGTGCGCGAAAGCACTGAACTGGTCGACGAGAACACGAGGGGAGGTACGGCATGAGCGAACTCGTCTTCGACGGGGTGAGCGTGCGCTACGGCAGCCGCCGCCATGCCCTGACCGCGGTGGACGGCGCACGCCTGACCGTGCCGTCCGGCCAGGTGGTCGGTCTGGTGGGGGAGTCGGGCTCGGGCAAGTCGACGCTGGCCCGCGCCGCCGTCGGCCTGGCACCGCTCACCGCGGGCCGCATCCTGCTCGACGGCACCGATGTGCGCGGGCTGCGCGGACGGCACCGTCCGCTGCAGATGGTCTTCCAGGACCCGTACTCCTCTCTCGACCCGCGGATGAGCATCGGGGATTCCGTCGCCGAGGCCCTGCCGCGCGAACGGGGCCGCGGCGGTGCCGCCCGCCGCGCCGAGGTGGCCCGGCTGCTCGCACAGGTCAACCTCGGCCCGGACCGGACGGCGATGCTGCCCGGACAGCTCTCCGGCGGCCAGCGCCAGCGCGTGGCACTGGCCCGGGCGCTGGCCGGGCAGCCCCGGGTCGTCATCGCCGACGAGATCACCTCGGCCCTCGACGTCTCCGTCCAGGGCACCGTGCTCAACCTGGTCCGCGACGTGCAGCGGCAGATGAACCTGACCATGCTGTTCATCTCGCACGACCTGGCCGTGGTCCGTTACGTCAGCGACCACATCGCCGTGATGTATCTGGGCAGGATCGTCGAGGCCGGCCCCACCGAGGAGGTCCTCGCCGATCCCCGCCACCCCTACACCCGCGACCTGCTGGCCGCCGTGCCCGGCCGCAACCCGCCGGCCGGACCCGGCACGGAGCCCGCCGCCGACGTCCTCATGACCGGCGAGCCCGCCGACCCGCACCACCCGCCGCCCGGCTGCCACTACCACCCGCGCTGTCCCGTAGGTCCCCGGGTCCGCGCGGGCCGCGACGTGTGCAGCACCCGGGATCCCGCCGCGGACGCCGCGGCACGGCCGCACCAGGCCGCCTGCCACTTCGCCTCCGCCGCCGACCTCGCCCTGCCGCATCAGCCCCGTACACACGGCGATCCGTGACACCCGTACCCCGCCCCCGCTCACCCCGCCCACGAGGAGACAGCACACAGTGACGCGACGCCCGGCCATCGACGACCTCTACGCCATCGCGCTGCCGGAACAGCCCGCGCTGTCCCCGGACGGCACGCGCATCGCCTACGTGCTGCGCACCGCGGACCGCGAACACGACCGCGACGAGCGCGCGTTGTGGACCGTGCCGACCGGCGGCGGCGCGGCACGGCGGCTGACCCGCGGCCCCGAGGACACCGCCCCCGCGTGGTCTCCCGACGGCCGGTGGATCGTGTTCCTGCGCGGCGGCGACGGCCCCGCGCAGCTGTGGCTGCTGTCCGCGCACGGCGGCGAACCCGAGCCGGTCACCGAGCTTCCCGCGGGCGCCGGAGCGCCGGTCTGGAGCCCCGACGGCACCGCGATAGCCTTCGCGGCCCCGGTCGACGACGCCCATGGCACGGCCGCTCCCGGCCCGGTCCCGGCGCCCGTCGTGACGGACCGGATCGGCTACAAGAGCGACGGGCACGGCCTGTTCGGCACGGCCCGCAGTCACCTGCACGTCCTTGATCCGGTCAGCCGTGACGTGCGCCGGGTGACCCGGGGCGACTGGCACGCGGGGCAGCCCGTCTGGTCGCCGGACGGGCGCAGCCTCGCCTTCCGCGCGGCACGCGGCGCCGACGCCGACCTGACGCTGCGCTCGGAGGCGTACGTCGTGGACTGCCTGGCCCCGGGCGCCGAACCGCGCCGCGCCGGCACCGCCGATGGCACCGTCCACGCCGTCAACTGGACCGCCGACGGTGCCGCGCTCCTCGTGGTGGGCCGCACCGACACCGCACTCGGCCACGCGGGCGTGCTGCGCGTCCCGCTGGACGGCGGCGCGGCACTCGACCTCACCGCGGGACTCGACCGCAACGTGATGCCCGGCGGCCCCGGCTATCCCGGCGCACTGCCCCGCCCGGCCGACGACGGTCGCACGGTGCTGTTCTGCCTGCGCGAACGCGGCTGCACCCACCTGTACGCAATGAACGCCGACGGCGGCGAACCCCGCGCGCTCGCCGGCGGCGCGGGCCGTGTCGTCTCCGGCCTGTCCGTCGTTGGCGACACCGCCGCGTTCGTCGTGGCGACCCCCTCCTCGTACGGCGAGATCGCGACCGTCGAGCTGTCCACCGGACGCGAGGAGGTCCTCACCCGGCACGGAGCCGACCTGGACGACGTGGAGCCCCTGGCGCCGCAGGAGCGGGAGTTCACCGTCTCCGACGGCACCACGGTGCACGGATGGCTGCTGCGCGATCCGGCCGGCACCGGCCCCGGGCCGCTGCTGCTCGACATCCACGGCGGCCCGCACAACGCCTGGAACGGCGCCGCCGATCCCTTCCACCTCTACCACCAGGTCCTCGCGGCACGCGGCTGGTCGGTGCTGCTGCTCAACCCCCGCGGCAGCGACGGCTACGGGGAGGCGTTCTTCACCGCGGCGCACGGCGCCTGGGGCGAGGCCGACGCGCCGGACTTCCTCGAACCCCTCGACGCCCTGGTCGCCGAAGGCATCGCCGACCCGCAGCGCCTTGCCGTGGCCGGCTACAGCTACGGCGGCTTCATGACCTGCTACCTGACAAGCCGCGACGACCGCTTCGCCGCCGCCGTCGCCGGTGGCGTGGTCAGCGACCTGACCAGCATGTGCGGCACCAGCGACGAGGCCCACCTCCTTGCGGCGCTCGAACTGGGCGGCCTGCCGTGGCAGAACCGGGAGCGCTACGCCGAACTCTCCCCGTACACCCGGGTGGAGCAGGTCCGCACGCCGACACTGGTGCTGCACGGAGCGGCCGACGAGCGCTGCCCGGTCGGTCAGGCCGAACAGTGGTTCACCGCACTGCGCGAGCAGGGCGTGCCCACCACCCTCGTGCTCTATCCGGGCGGCTCGCACCTGTTCCTGCTCGACGGACCGCCCTCGCACCGCGCCGACTTCGGCCGCCGCATCGCCGACTGGGCCCAGCGCCACGCCGGCGTGCCCGGACGTCCGGCCCGTGCCCCGCTGGACGCCGCGCACTGGGAGCGGCGGCTGGCCGAGCTGACGGCCCGGCACCGGGTGCCGGGCGCGGTCCTTGGCATATCCCGCGGCGACGACCTCGTCCTGGCGGCCGGCGGCGTGCTCCACAAGGGCACCGGCGTACAGGCCACCGAGGACTCGCTCTTCCAGATCGGGTCCATCACCAAGGTGTGGACCGCCACCCTGATCATGCAGCTGGTCGACGAGGGCAAGCTCGACCTCGACACCCTTGTCGCCGACATCCTTCCGGAGCTGCGGCTTTCCGACCCCGCAGCGGCGCGGCGGGTGACCGTGCGGCAGTTGCTGACGCACACCAGCGGCATCGACGGCGACATCTTCACCGACACCGGCCGCGGCGACGACTGCCTGGAGGGCTACGTCGGCCAGTTGGGCACCGCGGCGCAGAATCATCCGCCGGGGGCGACGTTCTCGTACTGCAACTCGGGCTTCGTGCTTGCCGGGCGGATCGTGGAGAAGCTCACCGGCATGAGCTGGGACAGCGCCCTCAAGGAGCGGTTGTGCACCCCCCTGGGGCTCGCGCACACCGTCACGCTGCCCGAGGAGGCGCTGCGCTTCCGCACCGCCATGGGGCACGACGCCCAAGGCGACCAGGACCCGCAGCCCGCCCCGGTGTGGTGCCTGCCCCGCTCGGCCGGACCGGCCGGACTGATCAACGCGACGGCCGCCGACGTGCTGGCCTTCGCCCGGATGCACCTCGCCGGCGGCAGCACCGCCGACGGGACTCAAGTCCTCTCGGCGCAGGCGGCAGCCGCGATGACCGAGAAGCAGGTCGACCTGCCGGACGTGCACTCCCTCGGCGATTCCTGGGGCCTCGGCTGGATCCGTTTCGACTGGAACGGCCACCAGGTCATCGGGCACGACGGCAACACCATCGGCCAGTCGGCGTTCCTGCGCGTGCTGCCCGGACAGGACCTCGCCGTCACGCTCCTCACCAACGGAGGGGCCACCCACGACCTCTACCTGGAGCTCTTCGGGGAGATCTTCGCCGAGGTCGCCGACGTCGCCATGCCGCGGCCGCTTCAGCCACCGGCCGAGCCGGTCACGGTGGATGCCGGGCGCCACCTGGGACGGTACGAGCGGGCAGGGACCCGCATCGACGTCCTGGAGGGCGCCGACGGGCTGCGCCTGCGCAATACGGTGACGGGTCCGCTCGCCGATCTGGTCCCCGAGACCGTGCAGGAGGCCGACCTCGTGCCGGTGTCGGACGACCTGTTCGTCATGCGGCTGCCCGGCAGCCGGTCATGGACCCCCGTGACCTTCTACGCGCTCCCGACCGGTGAGCCCTACCTGCACACCGGCGCCCGTGCGACCCCGAAGGTGTCCTGACGTGAACCAGCACCACGGCATCCAGCCGCCCGGCGACCCCGTCCGCGTCGCCCGGTTCGCGGACACCCTGCCCGCCCTGCTCGACGACATCGGGCGCCTGGTCCGCACCGAGTCACCGTCGTCCGACCTCGATGCCGTGGCGCGCAGCGCCGGTGAGGTCGCCGCGGTCGCCGCGCCGCATCTGGGCGCGGCACCGGAGGTGATCACCGTGGACGGCCGCACGCATCTGCGCTGGCGCCTGGGCAGCGGCCCCCGGCGGGTGCTGCTCCTGGGCCACCACGACACGGTGTGGCCCGTCGGTTCCCTGGCCGCCCACCCGTTCACGGTCCGCGACGGCGTGCTGCGCGGGCCCGGTTGCTTCGACATGAAGGCCGGGCTCGTCATGGCCTTCCACGCCCTGGCCGCCCTTGGCGCCGTGGACGGGGTGACCGTCCTGGTCACCGGCGACGAAGAACTCGGCTCGCCCTCGTCGCGAAAGCTGATCGAGTCCGAGGCCGCCGGCTGCTCGGCCGCCCTGGTCTTGGAGGCGTCGGCCGACGGCGGCGCGCTGAAGACCGAACGCAAGGGCGTCTCCCTGTACGAGATACGCGTGGGGGGACGGGCCGCCCATGCGGGTCTGGAGCCGCACCGCGGGGTGAACGCGGGCATCGAGACCGCCCACCAGATACTCGCTGTCGCCGCGCTGTCCGACACCGGCGCGGGCACCACGGTCACCCCGACCCTGCTGAGCGCCGGAACCACCACCAACACCGTTCCGGCGCAAGGTCGGTTCGCCGTCGACGTCCGCGTCCGTGACGCCGCGGAACAGACCCGCGTGGACACCGCGCTGCACCATCTGCGGCCCGTACTCGACGGCGCCGGGGTGGAGGTGACCGGCGGACCCAACCGCCCGCCGCTGCCGCACACCGCATCGGACGGCCTCTACCGCCGCGCCCGCCGCCTGGCCGAAGACCTCGGCATCGGCCCGCTCACGGCCGCTGCCGTGGGCGGAGCATCGGACGGCAACTTCACCGCGGGGCTCGGCATCCCCACCCTGGACGGGCTCGGCGCGGTCGGCGGCGGCGCGCACGCCGCCGACGAGCATGTGATCGTCGCCGAACTCCCGCGCCGCACGGCGCTGTTGGCGGCGCTCGTCGGTGAACTGCTCGCCGCAGATCCGCAGCCGGCGCGCGACAGCGGAGCGACAGCGATCGGCGGGAGCGCCCGATGACGGACATGTCAGCTGCCACCCCTCTGGCGCCCGAGGCCGGCCACCGGATCGCCGCGGACGCGCTGGCGGCAGCCGCGACCGCGGCCCGTGCGGCCCGCTGCCACGTGCGGCCCGTCAGCGCCCTGGCGGACCTGGAAGCGGCCTGCCGGCTCTTCGAGGGCATCTGGAAGCCGGGCGGCGAAAACGCCCTGGCCACCCCCGAGTTGCTGCGTGCCATGGACAAGGCGGGCAGCTATGTCGCGGCCGCTTTCGACGGGGAGGAGGGTGATGCCGTCGGCGCGGAGGACGGCGCCGAACTGGTCGGCGCCTGCATCGGCTTCTTCGGCCCGCCGCCCGACGGCGCCCTGCACAGCCATATCGCGGGGGTCTCGGCCCGGATGCGCGGACGCAGCGTCGGCTTCGCCCTCAAGGCACATCAGCGCGCCTGGGTGTTGCAGCGGGGCGCGTCCCGGGTGTCGTGGACCTTCGATCCGCTGGTGCGGCGCAACGCCTACTTCAACATCGGCAAGCTGGCCGCCCGGCCCGCGCAGTACCTGCCGAACTTCTACGGCCGGATGAACGACGGCATCAACGGCGCCGACGACACCGACCGCCTCCTGGTGGAGTGGCCGCTGGCCGCCCCCGAAGTCGCCGCGGCCTGCCACGGCCGCCACCGGACCGCCGACGCGGCGGCCGAACGCGCGAGCGGCGCCGCACTCGCCCTGGGCGCCACGGCCGACGGCAGGCCGCTCGCCCGCCCGGTCACCGGCGGCCGGGCCCTGGTCGCCGTGCCCGAGGACATCGAGGGGCTGCGCCGCAGCGACCCGAAGGCCGCGGCGGCCTGGCGCTCCGCCGTGCGTGATGCCCTGGGCGGGCTGCTCGCCGACGGATGGCAGGTGACGGGATTCGACCGCGCCGGCTGGTATCTCCTCGCAGACAAGTAGACAAGTAGACAAGGACACACAGTGAAGCTCACCGGGGTCGAAATCCGTGAGATCCGGCTGCCGTTGGTGGCCCCCTTCCGCACCTCGTTCGCCACCATGACCGAGCGCACGGCGCTGCTCCTGCGCGCGGTGAGTACCGACGCGGAGGGCTGGGGCGAGTGCGTGGCGATGGTCGACCCGCTGTACTCCTCGGAGTACGCGGCCGGCTGCGCCGATGTGCTGCGCCGCTTCCTCATCCCCGCCCTCGGGCGGCACCCGCACCTGGACCCGGCCGGTGTCGGCCCGGCCCTGGCCCCGTTCAACGGCCACCGGATGGCGAAGGCCGCCTTGGAGATGGCCGTGCTCGACGCCGAACTGCGCGCTCGCGGCGTGCCGTTGGCGCGCGAACTGGGCGCTGTCCACGACCGTGTGCCGTGCGGGGTGTCCGTCGGCATCATGGACTCGGTGCCGCAGCTCCTTGCGGCGGTCGCCGGGTACCTCGACGAGGGCTACCGCCGCATCAAGCTCAAGATCGAGCCCGGCTGGGACATCGAGCCGGTCCGCGCGGTGCGCGAGCACTTCGGCGACGATCTGCTGCTCCAGGTCGACGCCAACACCGCCTACACCCTCGCCGATGCCCGCCACCTGGCCCGGCTGGACCCGTACGACCTGCTCCTTGTCGAGCAGCCGCTGGAGGAGGAAGACCTCCTGGGCCACGCACAGCTGGCGAAACTCCTTGCCACACCGGTGTGCCTCGACGAGTCGATCACCTCGGCCCGCGCCGCGGCGGCGGCGATCACTCTGGGCGCGTGCAGCATCGTCAACGTCAAGCCCGGCCGGGTCGGCGGCTATCTGGAGGCCCGCCGCATCCACGACGTGTGCGCCGCGCACGGGGTGCCGGTGTGGTGCGGCGGCATGCTGGAGACCGGCCTGGGCCGGGCCGCGAACGTCGCCCTGGCCGCGCTGCCGGGCTTCACGCTGCCCGGCGACACCTCCGCGTCCGACCGCTACTACCGCACCGACATCACCGAGCCGTTCGTCCTCGCCGACGGCCATCTCCCGGTCCCCGACGGGCCCGGCCTGGGCGTCGTGCCGCTTCCGGACGCCCTGGAGGAGGTCACGGTCGACACCGAGTGGATCCCGATGTGACGGGACCTCCCGCGACCGGATCTTTCGGGGACACGACCCTTGTGGCAGCCGACGAGATCACCCCACAATCCTGTCGGCACCGACGAAGAGCGGCCGGGGGCGCCGCCGAGGGGACGGGAGTACGAGGCACCGTGCACACACAGCCGCGGGCCAGCCTCAGGCGGGTCCTGGAAGATCTCGGCACCACCCTGCTCGACCTCGTGTGCGGCGACCCGGACACGGCCGGCGACATCGGCGGGGTGGTCATCCACGACCCGCTGGACGACCCGGTGCTGCCCCGCCAGGCGCTGGTGCTCGGCATCGGCGTCCAGGGCGCGGACGAGACCGCGCGGCTGCTCACCGCCCTCGGCGCCGCCGGAGCCGCGGCGCTGGTGGTCCGCGCCCCGGTGCAGACCGACGCGGCGGTCACCGATGCCGCCGAGAGGTCCGGGGTGGCGCTGCTCGCGCTGACCCGCGGCGCCTCCTGGGCCCAGCTGGCCGCGCTGCTTCGCTCGCTGCTCGCGGACGGCGACATCGGCGAGGCGGGGCCGCAGACGCTGGGCGGCACCCCCTCCGGCGATCTGTTCGCGGTGGCCAACGCGGTGGCCGCGCTGCTCGACGCCCCCGTCACCATCGAGGACCGCAGCTCCCGCGTCCTTGCCTTCTCGGGCCGCCAGGACGAGGCCGACCCCTCACGGGTGGAGACCGTCCTGGGCAGACAGGTGCCCGAACGCTTTACCCGCCTGCTCGAAGACCGGGGGATCTTCCGGTCCCTGTACCGCAGCGACCAGCCGGTCCACGTCACCCCGCCGGGTCCCGACGGATTCCACTTCCCGCGGGCCGCGATCGCCGTGCGCGCCGGGGACGAAGTCCTCGGCTCCATCTGGGCCGTCATCCGCACCCCGCTCACCGCGCAGCGCCGCCAGGCGCTGCACGACGCGGCCAAACTGGTGGCCCTGCACATGCTGCGCCTGCGGGCCGGCGCCGACGTCGAGCGCCGGCTCCGGGCCGACCTGGTCTCCACCGCGCTGGAAGGCGGAGCGGGTGCCGCCGAGGCCCTGGGCCGCCTGGGCCTGACCGACTACGGGGGCGTCGTCCTGGCCCTGGCCGTGCCGGACCCGTCCGAGCCGGGCGAGTCCACCGATCTGCACGCCCAGCACACCGCCGAACGCGAGCGCCTGGCCGACGCGTTCGCCATGCACCTCTCCGCCATCCACGCCCGCGCCGCCACCGCCCTCATCGGCGACGTCGCCTACGGCATCCTCCCCGTGCCGCACCACCAGGCGGACGCGGAGGAGAGAGCGGCCCGCATCGGCACCGACTTCCTCACGCGCATCGGCGACCGGCTGACCCCGCTGATCGGCATCGGCCCCACGGCCGGGGACGGCGGCGCGCTCTCCCGCTCCCGCGAAGGAGCCGACCGTGCGCTGCGCGTCCTGCGCACCAACGGCAGCCCCCGTCAGCTAGCCCGCATCTCGGACGTCCATGTCGAGGCGCTCCTCCTGGACCTCGCCGACCTCGCGGCCGAGCGGGGCGATCCGCCCACCGGACCGCTGGCCCGGCTGCTGGCCTACGACAAGCAGCACGACTCCCAGCTGGTCGACACCCTCAGCGCCTGGCTCAACGCCTTCGGCGACGTACCGGCCGCCGCCGAAGCGATGTACGTCCACCAGAACACCTTCCGCTACCGCCTGCGCCGCGCCACCGAAGTGGCCCGCACCGACCTCGCCGACGCCGACGTCCGCTTCGCCCTGATGCTGCAACTGCGCCTGCTGCGCCGCCCGGAGGTGCCGGGGCGCTGACGGCCACGCAGGGACGGGGAGAGGGGGCGGGACCCTACCGGAGGCCCCGCCCCCGTTCATGTGCCGCCCTCGCTCACTTCGGGCAGTACTCCGCCTCGATGACCGCCTGGCTGTTGCCCGCCCAGTCGCCGTTGAAGTTGAAGGCGAACGCATGCTTGCCGTCCGAGGAGGTCACGGCCTGGGACGCCGAGCCCTGGATGTTGCCGCCGTGGCCCCAGAGCGCGGTGCCGCACGACGGCTCGAACTTCATCAGGCCGAGGCCGTAGCCCGTGATCAGGCCGGCCCCGCTCACCGGGACGGTGGTCTTCATCTCCTTGAGCTGCGCCGCGGGCAGCAGCTTGCCGCCGAGCAGGGCCGAGTAGAAGCGGTTCAGGTCACCGGAGTCGGAGATCATCGCGCCCGCCGAGCCAGCGGCCGACGGATTGAGCTCGGTGACGTCATGGACCGGGTCCGTGGGCTTCGGCGCCAGGTAGAGCTTGGAGTACGCACGTGAGCTCGGCTCCGGCAGCGTCGCGGAGGTGCGGGGCACGGAGGTGGCGTAGAGGCCGAGCGGCTGGATGATGCGCCGCTTGATCTCGTCCTCGTACGAGCGGCCCGAGACCTTCGCGATGATCAGGCCGGCCAGGGTGTAGTTGGTGTTCGAGTAGCTCCAGGCCGCGCCCGGTTCGAAGAGCGGCTCGTGGCGCATGGCGATGGCGACCAACTGCTCGGGCGTGTACGTGTCGTAGCGGTGCTCCAGGAACTTCTCGGTGAAGCCGTTCTCCAGGAACTGAGGGTCGGCGGTGTAGCTGGGGATGCCGCTGGTGTGGTTGAGCAGCTGCCGCACGGTGATCCGGCGCCCGTCGTTGCCGCTGCCCCGCACCACGCCGGGCAGCCACTTGTCGACCGTGTCGTCGAGGTCGAGTCTGCCCTCGCCCTCCAGCTGGAGCAGCACGGTGGCGACGAAGGTCTTGGTCATGCTGCCGATGCGGTAGCGGTCGACCGCCGAGCGCGGCTCGCCCGTCCTGCGGTTCCCGACGCCCGACGTGCCCAGCCAGAGGGAGTAGCCGTCCTTGACCTGGCCGGCGACTCCCGGCACCCCGTCCTTGACCGCGGCGTCCATGGCCGCCCGGGTCTGCGGATGCCCGGGGGCGGTGCCTGCCGTCGCGGGCGAGGTGAACGAGGCGGCGGTCAGGACCGCCGCCGCCACCGCACCTCCTGTGCCGATCCGTACTGCGCGCCCTGCCATCTGCTGCCCCTTCCGGTTGCCCGTTCTGCGCACCGGTGCCGTCTGCGAACCGGTGATGCCGGGAAGCTAGGGCAGCGGGCCGGGCCGCCGCTTCGTCGCGGTCGACAAGGTGGAGCGACCCGCTCATCGGGACCGACGAACCGTGTTGTCGGCCCGGTTCAGTCGGTGCCGATGTCCCTGGCCATGCGGAAGCCGAGGTTGCCCGCGGAGCTGTCGGCGGTGTTGGCGGTGCGGGCGGCGACGCGATAGCGGTTGCAGTACGAGTCGTAGCAGAGGTAGGAGCCGCCGCGCATCGCGCGGCGGTCGGCGTCGCCGTCCTGCCAGGGGTCGGCGGACCACTCCCAGACGTTGCCCGCGACGTTGTGCAGGCCGAAACCGTTGGGCGGGAAGGCGTGCACGGGTGCGGTGCCGGCGAAGCCGTCGGCTTCGGTGTTGTGGAAGGGGAAGGTGCCCTGCCAGATGTTGCAGCGGTGCTCCCCGCCGGGCGTGAGTTCGTCGCCCCAGGGGTAGCGGGCCTGGTCGAGGCCCCCGCGCGCGGCATACTCCCACTCCGCCTCGGTGGGCAGCCGTCCCCCGGCCCACCGGCAGTAGACGGTCGCGTCCCGCCATGTCACGTGGACCACGGGATGGTCCCAGCGGCCGTCCGGTGTGCTGCCGGGCCCTTCGGGTCTGTGCCAGGCAGCGCCTTGGACGCCGCACCACCAGGGGGTTGCCTGCGGGCGTGGTGATGCCTTGCGCAGGGGGCCCGGCAGGAACTTCGCGAACACGTAGCTCCAGCCGAACTCCTCCGCCTCGGTTACATAGCCGCTCTGCTCGACGAAGTCCGCGAAGCGGGCGTTGGTGACCGCGTAGGCGTCCATGGCGAAGGGCGCGACGGACACCTCGCGCACCGGTCCCTCGCCGTCACCGGGGTTGGCGTCCGCCTCCTCGCTGCCCATACGGAAGGTCCCGCCGGGCAGGGCGATGAGGTCGGCGTACTCGGTGTGCGGCGGGCGGTGCGCAGCCGTGGCGGAACGTACGGCCCCTTCGGACGGGCCGGGGAGTTCGCGTGCCTGCGGCTTCGGGCCGGAGGGGGCACAGCAGCTCTTCGTGCCCGGCTGCGTGCCGCGCCCCGCGGTGTCGGAGGTAGTGCTCATGGCTACTTGCTGTAGGCCTTCGTGTAGAGATCGCCCGTGTAGTACTCGCCGGGGTCCGGGTTCTCGTCCAGCTGCTTGTTGCGGACGAAGAAGTCACCCAGCGACTTGAGCCACTTGTCCACCTCGCCGCTCTTGGTCTTGGCGGCCAGGTCCTTGGTGGAGAGGGTCTGGACGTGCGAGGCGTCGGCGGTGGCCTGGGCCTCGGTGACCTCCAGCATCTTGGCCGTGAGCGCGATGGTCTCCTCGGGGTGTTCCTTGCGCCAGTCGTTGGCCTGCTGAAGCACCTTGATGACCTTGCTGTTCTTCCCCTCGGGCACCTTGTTGCCGGCGACGAACGCCGTGGGGAAGGAGTCCCCGGTGTCCTTGGTGCTGGCTATCTCCTCGAGGCCGGGCACCTTCTTCTTGATGGTGTCGATGGCGGGGTAGAAGAAGCCGGCACCGTCGATCTTTCCGGAGGAGAAGGCGGAGACGATGGTGGACGGGTCCATGTTGACCTTGTCGATGTCCTTCGTGGTCATCCCGGCCTTCTCCAGGGCGATGTTGAGGACCATGTCGCCGGACGTCCCCTCGGGCACGCCGACCCGCTTGCCCTTGAGGTCCTTCATGGACTTCATGCCGGGCCTGCCGATGACCCGGTCGGCGTAGGTGAGGGTGTTGACGGCGACGACCTTGGCCTTGCCGGAGGCGGGCAGCCACATCGCGCCGGGGCCGATGTAGCCGTAGTCGAGGTCGCCTGCGCTGAGCGCCTGGATCTGTACCGGACCGTTGTTGAACGGCTTCACCTGCGCGGTCAGGCCCGCCTTCTTCCACAGCCCCTGCTTCTCGGCGACCGCAAGGAGGCTGGCCCCGTTGTAGTCACCGATGTAGCCGAAGCGGACCGTGTTGTTGTCCGCGGAAGCGCTGTCGGAGCAGGCGCTGACGGAGAGCGAGAGCATGAGCGCGGAGGGCAGGGCGACGGCGGCGCGCCTGATCGTGCTTCTGGGCATGCGGGAGGTCCTCTCGGGGTGGTGCAGGGTGGTGGATTCTGCGAAATGCCCTGGGGGAGGCCAAAGGTGATGGGGTGTCAGATCTCAGGTGTCAGGCGGCCCGGGGCGGGGCTTCCTGGTGGTACACGGAGGTCCACACCTCGTTGCGGATGCGCCGGAACTCGGGGGAGAGGCGGATCTCCTCGGTGCGCGGGTAGGGCAGGTCCACGTCGATGACGCGGTGGATGCGGCCGGGCCTCGCGGCCATGACGACGACCCGGCTGGCGAGATAGACGGCCTCGTCCACGTCGTGGGTGATGAAGAGGACGGTGCGCTTCTCCTGGCTCCAGGTCTCCAGGAGCTGGTCCTGCAACTGCACCCGGGTCAGGGCGTCGAGCGCGCCGAACGGCTCGTCCATCAGGAGCACTTGCGGGTCGACCGCGTACGCCCGGGCGATGGCGCAGCGCTGTTTCATGCCGCCGGACAGCGTCTTGGGCAGGGCGTCGGCGAAGTCGCTCAGGCCCACCAGGCCGATGGCCTGATCGCTGCGCAGGCGTCGCTCCGCGGCGGGCACGGAGGCGAGCTTGAGCCCGAACTCCACGTTCTGGCGCACGGTCAGCCACGGGAACAGGGCGTACTGCTGGAAGATCACCCCGCGGTCGGGTCCCGGCCCGGTGACCGGGGTGCCGTCGACCAGGACGCTGCCCGAGTCGGGCTCCTGGAGGCCCGCGGCCATGCTCATCAGGGTGGACTTGCCGCAGCCGGAGGGGCCCACGACGGTGACGAACTCCTGGTCGGCGATGTCCAGGCTCACCCCGTCGAGTGCGGTGAAGGCCGTGTCCTTCAGCGGGAAGGTCTTCACCACGTCACGGAAACTGATCTTGCTGTTCATCGTCGCTCCTGCCAGCCGGTGAGGCGTCGCTCGGCCAGCAGCAGGAGCCGGTCCATGATGAGCCCGAGCACGCCGATCGTGATCAGGGACACGAAGATCGTGTCCATTTCGAACCAGGTGGATGCCTTCTGCATCCGGTAGCCCAACCCCTCCTGCGCGCCGATGAGTTCGGCGGCCACCACGGTGGCCCAGGACGCCCCCAGTCCGATGCGCATGCCGACGAGGATGAAGGGCGTGGAGGCGGGGACGACCACCTTGGCGAAGATGGTGCGGTCAGAGGCGCCCAGCACCCGGGCCGCGTTGATCAGTGTCTTGTCGACGTCGATGACGCCCTGGAAGGAGGACAGGACGCAGGCCATGAACGAGGCCAGGAAGATCACGGCGATCTTCGGCACCTCGCCGATGCCGAGCAGCACGACCGCCAGCGGAATGAGCGCGAGCGGCGGAATGGTGCGGAAGAACTGGATGTACGGCTCGACCAGCGCGCGCACGGTGGGATACCAGCCCATGAGGAAGCCGACCGGCACGGCCACGGCGACCCCCAGGGCGTAGCCGATGAAGACCCGGCGCAGGCTGGCGAGGGTGTCGGAGGCCAGGGTGCCGTCGGAGATCATGTCTTTGGCCTTCTGTGCCACCGCCGTCGGCGCGGGCAGGTTCTCGACCAGGCCGAGTGCGGCCACGACGGCCCATACGGCGATCCCCGCCACCACGGCGACGGCGTTGAGGACCAGGGGCCGGTGCCGGGAGCGGCGCGGCTGCTGTTTCCGGTCCTCGCCGGCGGTCTTGTCGACAGGGGTGATCACAGCCATGGGTTCCTCGCTGGTGGCTTCACGCGTTCTCCTCGGAGACGGGCTGCGGGTAGTGGGAGAGCAGGGGGGATTCATGGAGAACGAGGGCGATGCCGCCCAGCGCGCTGCCGGTCTCGCCGAGCGTGGCGCGTCGTACGTCCACGTGCGGGCGGGCCATCGGCATCAGCTGTCGGCGCAGGGCCCGTTCGACCGGTTCCAGCAGGGCCGGGCCTGCCTCGGCGAGCTCGCCGCCGAGGACGATGACGCCGGGGCCGACGGCCTGGCAGACCGCGGCGAGCACTCCGCCGATGTCGATGCCGACGCGCTCGAGGACGTCCAGGGCCGGGCGTTCGCCGCCGGCGGCGGAGTCGAGGAATCCTGCCAGGCCCTCGGCCCGGCCGCCGGCCTCGCGGTAGCGGTAGAGGACGG
>NZ_JBNNJZ010000109.1:0-19743 GCF_050270335.1 Streptomyces sp. NPDC059900 | reverse complement strand
GCCCGCAGGACCACGTGGTGCCGCCGGCGGACTCGGCCAGGATCCTCGGCCAGGTGTCGTCCACGGACGTCACGGAGACCCTCCTGGAACAGAGCTACCACGTCGCGACGTTGGACCATGATGCGGACCGGATCTTCGAGGAGAGCTACGCGTTCATCGGCCGGCTCGCCCCCAGTGTCGGTAAGGAAGGGACGGCCACCGGTGGCTGAGCAGGACCGAATCGAACCCGACGGCGAGAGCCGCGAGCCCGAGAAGAGGCAGGAGCCCTCCGAGGGGCTGCCCCTGGACGAGGACGCGGCCTGGCAGGCGATCGTCGCGGGGTACGGCCAGGAGCCCGCGGACCCGCCGGGCGCCAAGCCGTTCAAGTCCGTCGAGGACCTGGCCCTGCTCGAACCGGAGACGAACGACACCCCGGGGCCGGACTCCGGGAAGACCGGGAAGACCGGGAACCCCACGGCCCCCGACGACCCGGACGACTCCGGCTCCAAGAAGACGCTCGGCGGCTCCGTCTCCTTCGCCCCCGGCGTGGGCGCGGGCCCGCGTGACTACGACGCCCCCGAGGCCTCGGACGACGACCTCGGCGAGGACGACGAGGGCCACTTCGTCCCGCCGGAGCCGCCGCCGCTGCCCGCCGCGGACGTCACGGCGAAGTTCGCCTGGCTCGCCGTCCTCGGCGGCCCGGTGCTGATGCTGCTTGCGGTGCTGCTCGGCTGGCAGATGACGTGGTGGCTCGCGACGCTCGCCATCGGCGGCTTCCTCGGCGGCTTCGCCACGCTGGTGGGGCGGATGAAGGGCGCCGACGAAGAGGACGACGAGGATCCGGGCCGCGGCGCGGTGGTCTGAGGCCTGCCGTACTGACCGGCCTTACCGGCTCCCGGCCGCGGGAATCCTGAGGGCGGCGAGCACCGGCAGATGGTCGGTGGCCGCCCGCAGATCCGCCTCGCTCACCCCGTCGAGCTCCAACGGCACGCCGCAGCCGAGGACTTCGACCCCGGAGGTGGCGAAGATCGCGTCGATGCGCTGATGCGGGTCCCCCGGCGTCGAGGTGTTCTCGCCGCCCCAGGGCGCGGTCTCCCAGCAGTCCCGCAGCGTCGAGGCGAGCCTGCGGAACGTACGGCCCTTGGGCCGGTCGTTGAGATCGCCGCCCGCCACCGCGTGCTCCACGCCCATCCCGGCGAGCCGGTCGAGCAGCATCCCGCCCTGTGCGTACCGCTCGTCGGTCTGCAGGCTCAGATGGCAGCTCAGGACGCCGAGCCGGGCGCCGCCGAACCGCACGACGGCGGTCGCGAAGCCACGCCGGTGCAGCCCCGGCGTGAGCGGAAGCAGCACGTCCTCGGTCCGCTCGACGGTGGCCCGCAGCGAGCAGAGCAGCGCGGGTCCCGACGCGGTGGCACCGCCCGAGAGCACCACCAGATCGGCGGCGCGGGCGAGCCGCGCCAGCTTCTTGCGCCACCGGAAGAAGCGGGGGGCTTCCTGGACGAGCACGAGATCGGGCGCGCAGGCGGCGATGACCCTGGCCAGCGCGTCGGTGTCGTCCCGCATGGACCGGATGTTGTAACTGAGCACCCGGACGACGGCCGAACCGTCGTCCTCGGTCCTGGAGTTGGGCAGCGTCACCATGGGGATCAAGATACGCGCTGCGGCAGGCGGCAACGACGAGGCCCGCCGCCCCTGGGGGACAGCGGGCCTCGTCGGAAGTGCCTAGCCCTGGCGGGCCAGGTCGGCGGCGCCCACGAGCCCCGCCTTGTTGCCGAGCTGGGCCGCGAGTACCTGCGCGTGCGGGCGCCATTGCCCGCCGATGAGCCAGCGGCGGAACGACTTGCGGATCGGGTCGAGCACCAGCTCGCCCTCGTCCGAGAGGCCGCCGCCCACGATGAACGCGGAGGGGTCGAAGAGCGAGGCCAGGTCGGCAAGGCCCGCGCCGACCCAGCGGGCCAGCTCGCGGTACGAGTCGACCGCGACGGGGTCGCCGTGCCGTGCCGCCTCGCTGATGTGCTTGCCCTCGATGCCGTCCACGGTGCCGTCGCCGAGACCGAGCAGGATCTCCGCGTTCTCCGGCGTCGCGTTGGCGCGCTGCCGGCCGTAGCGCAGGAGGGCGCGCCCGGAGGCGTACTGCTCCCAGCAGCCCTGGCTGCCGCAGCCGCAGAGCAGCCCGTCCGGCACGACCCGGATGTGGCCGAACTCGGCGGCCACGCCGAAGCGTCCGCGCCGCAGCTTGTTGCCGATGATGATGCCGCCGCCCAGGCCCGTGCCCAGCGTGATGACGATGACGTCCTCGTGGCCCTGGCCCGCGCCGAAGCGGTACTCGCCCCAGGCGGCGGCGTTCGCGTCGTTCTCGACGACGACCGGCATGCCGACCCGCTGCTCGACCTTGTCCTTGAGCGGCTCGTGGCGCCAGTCGATGTTCGGTGCGAAGAGGACGGTGGCACGCTTGTCGTCCACGTAACCGGCGGCGCCGATGCCGACGGCCTCCACGTCGTTCCCCTTGCCGGCGCCGGAGACGGCGGCACAGATCGCGTCCACGATGCCTTCGGCGGTCGGCGGAGTGGGCACCGTGTGGGTGTCGAGAATGGTGCCCTCTTCGTCGACCACTCCGGCCGCGATCTTCGTGCCGCCGATATCGACGCCGATGGTGAGTCCCATGTGTCCCTCAGTTTCGGTCGAGCCCCGCTATGGCCAACCGTACCCGAGGGGTAGTCAGTCCAGGTCGATGTGTTCGCCGGGACCGGGGCCCTCGTCGCGGGGGTCGGGGCCCTTGGCGGCGTCGCTCCCGCGGGTCCAGCGGCCCTCCTGGCCCTCGACCGCGGAGCGGTAGGCGGCGAGCAGTTCGCTGCCGGCGGCGGCGAGGTGGTCGAAGACGTCGGGGTTGCGCTCGATGACCGGCTCGACGGCGGCCTTCGCCTGCTGGACGACCTGCTTCACGGTCTGCTCGACGGCGCCCTGCGCGACCGCGCCGAGCAGCGGCGTCTGGAGTCCCGACAGCTTCTCGGACACGGCGTCGACGAGCTTGCGCAGCTCCTCGCCGGCCGAGCCGGGCGGCGGGCCGTACTGGGCGCGGCGCCGGGCCTTCTCCGCGGCGAGGTCCTCGGCGCATGCCTTCTCCCACGCGTCGGCGTCGGTGTCGGCCGCTTCGGGTTCGGGCGCTTCGCGCTCGGTGGCATCGCTCATGACGGAAGACTCCTGCGGAGGGCGGAGGGCGGTCTATGGGTTCGTACTCTCGACGTTACCCGAACGGCGGTTGTGCGTTCACCGTGCCTGCGGCCACAGATCGGGGTCGGGCGTGAACCGCACCCGCAGCTCGCCCTCGCGCAGACCGGCGCCCGCGACGGTGCAGCGGCGCAGGGCGGACGGCAGGGGGACGATGCGGCGGAAGGGGCCCGCGGTGACGACCAGTTCGTCGCCGCGCCGGATCAGGCCGAGTTCCTCGCGCGCGACGCCGGGGAGCGGGATGTGCCAGACCAGTACGCCGTCGTCGGCGAGGGCGTCGAGGACGGGCCACTCCACGGGCGCCGGGGCGGCGGCGGGGGCGGGCACGCCGAGGGCGGCCAGGTCGTCGCCGCCGCGCGGGTCGTGTCCCAGGTGCGGCAGGGACACGACACTTTCGCCGTACGTCTCCTGCCACTCGGCCAGCGTCTTGCGCTGCTGGGCGATGAGCGAGGCGAACCAGCTGTCCGCGGTGTCGTCGGGCAGGACGCGGTTGGCGTGTACGGCGTCGGTGCGCAGGCCGTGCAGGGCGAGGCCGGTGGCGGCGGCGCGTACGGCGTCGGCGCCCGAGGGTCCCGGCTCGGCGACCAGGCGGACCGTCGTGCCCGGCGCTTCGATCACGGCCTGCGCGGCGGCGAGTTCGGTGTCCCAGCGGGCCGCGGTCTCGTACAGCCAGGCGGCGGGCATCGGGACGCCCGCCATGCGGCCGAGCATGGGCCGCAGGGCGCGGGCCGCCTGCCGCTCGGGCGGCAGGAGCCTGCGGAGGTAGCGGCGCAGCTGCTCGGGCAGGGCGAGGACCGCGAGGGCGCGGGGCGCCGGGGGCAGGTCCACCACCACGGTGTCGTACGGGCCCTGTCCGGCGTCGCGCAGGGCGCGCAGCAGGGCCAGTTCCTCGCTGCCGGGCAGTGGGGTGAGCTCCTCGCCCTCCAGGCGTCCAGCGCCGAGCAGGTCGAGCGCGGAGGACGCGCGGTGCTGGAGGGCCAGGAGGTCGTCCCGGAACTCGTCGCCGGGGCTCGGGCGCCGGACGGTGAGGTTCGCGTGTGCCGCGCCGAGGGTGTCGGCGCGGTCGGCGGAGATCAGCAGGGTCCGGTGCCCCGCACGGGCGGCACCGAGCGCGGTGGCCGCGGCGACGGTGGTTCGGCCACAGCCGCCGGGGCCGGTGAGCAGAAGGGTGCGCATAAGAGTGAACGGTACGTCCCGGCCGGCCGAGCAGCGGCGTCAGGCCTTGGGGCCGGCCTCCACGCGCTTCTTGAGACCCGCGAGCGCCCGGTCGATGATGACCTTCTCCGCCTTGCGCTTGATCATGCCGAGCATGGGGATCTTGACGTCGACGGTCAGCTTGTACGTGACCTCCGTGCCGGTGCCCGCGGGCCGCAGCAGGTAGGACCCGTCGAGGGAGCGCAGCATCTGCGACTTGACGAGGGTCCAGCTGACCTCGTTCTCGCCGGTCCAGGTGTACCCGAGCGTCTGGTCGTCCTTGATCGCGCCCGCGTCCATGACGAGGCGGACCTGCTTGGCGCGGCCCTGCTCGTCGGTTTCGAGCACCTCCGCCTCCTTCACCTCACCCGTCCAGTCCGGGTAGCGCGCGAAGTCGGCGATCACCCCCATCACCTCGGCCGGTGCCGCCTCGATCGTGATGCTCGAGCTGGTGTGTTCCGCCATCGCTGTGGCTCCTCCAGATGCGGTCCGGTACGGGGGGTGGTGTCTATATGTGTGACGCGTGAAGGCTACCGCGCACCGAGCGGCCCGCCGTCACCACTCCAGGGCCCACGGCCTGCCCGAGCTCGCGAAGTGCCCCACGTTCACACACTCCGTCGCCCCGACCCGCATCCGCCGGGTGAGCGGTTGATGGACGTGGCCGAAAAGCGAGTACCTCGGGCGGGTCTTGTGAATGGCGGCGAGCAGCGCACGGCTGCCCCGCTCGAAGCGGCGCGCGACCGTGTCGTACACGAGTTCGGGGACGTCCGGCGGGATGTGCGTGCAGAGCACGTCGACCTCCCCGACGGCCTCGATCTTGGCCGCGTACTCCTCGTCGCTGATCTCGTAGGGCGTGCGCATGGGCGTACGGAGTCCGCCGCCGACGAAGCCGAAGACCCGGCCGCCGATCTCGGCCCGGCCGCCGTCCAGGACGGTGGTGCCGGGGCCCGCGTACTCGGACCAGAGGCCCGGCATGTCGACGTTGCCGTACGTCGCGTACGTCGGCGCGGGAAAGGCGGCGAACAGCTCGGCGTACTGCTTGCGCACCGCTTTCTCGATGGCCGGAGCGCGGTCTATGCCCGCCCACAGCCGGGCGCCGAGCTCCCTGGCCTCGTCGAATCGGCGTGCGGTGCGCAGCTCGACCAGGCGGTCCGCGTTCTCCTCGCCGAAGAGGTCGGGGAAGATACCGCGCGAGTGGTCCGCGTAGTCGAGAAACAGGACCAGATCACCGAGACAGATGAGTGCGTCGGCCCCTTCGCCCGCGCGGGCGAGATCCTTTGCGTTGCCGTGCACGTCACTGACCACATTGACCCTGAAACCTGGCATGCCGATCACCCTAGAACGCGCGGGCAAACGTGGGTAGAGGCCCCGAGAAGCACGGAGAAGGGGGCGGACCTGCGGTTACTTCCGAGTCGGGAATGGCGTGGCGTACTGTGCGGTTCAGACCACAAAGACGTGTGACGCACCGAACATCTGGCCCGGACCCCCTACCGAACAAGCCATACCCATGGGTAACGTCCGGGCAGTCCAGTAGTGCTCCAGCCTTCTTTCCCCCCATTCCCACGGAGCACCTGCCCGATCTTGGACCGCACCGTCGCATCGCACAACGTCGTGGCGCCGGCGCCCGATGTAGGAGCAGCAGTCTTGCGCGAGTTCAGCCTTCCGGCCCTGTACGAGGTCCCTGCGGACGGCAATCTGACCGACATCGTCCGCAGAAATGCCGCGCAGCATCCGGATGTCGCCGTCATCGGCCGCAAGCTGAACGGCACCTGGCAGGACGTCAACGCCAAGACCTTCCTCGCCGAGGTGCGCGCCGTCGCGAAGGGGCTCATCGCCTCCGGGGTGCGCCCCGGCGACCGCGTCGCCCTGATGTCCCGCACCCGCTACGAGTGGACCCTCCTCGACTTCGCGATCTGGAGCGCGGGCGCGGTCACCGTGCCGGTGTACGAGACGAGCTCGGCCGAGCAGATCCAGTGGATCCTGGGCGACTCCGGCGCCGTCGGCATCGTCGTCGAGCTCGACGCGCACACCGCCGCCGTCGACTCCGTGCGCGACCGGCTTCCCGACCTCGTCAACGTCTGGCAGATCGACGCCGGCGGCATCGAGAAGCTGAACAGCGCGGGCGCCGACGTCCCGGAGGAGACCGTCGACGAGCGCAGCGCGGTCGCGGGCGCCGACGACCCGGCCACCATCGTCTACACCTCGGGCACCACCGGCCGCCCCAAGGGCTGCGTCCTCACGCACCGCAGCTTCTTCGCGGAGTGCGGCAATGTGGTGGAGCGCCTCAAACCGCTCTTCCGCACCGGCGAGTGCTCGGTGCTCCTCTTCCTGCCCGTCGCGCACGTCTTCGGCCGCCTGGTCGAGGTCGCCGCGCTGATGGCGCCGATCAAGCTGGGCCACGCGCCGGACGTCAAGAACCTCACGGACGAGCTGGCCTCGTTCCGGCCGACCATGATCCTGGGCGTCCCGCGCGTCTTCGAGAAGGTCTACAACTCGGCGCGCGCCAAGGCGCAGGCCGACGGCAAGGGCAAGATCTTCGACAAGGCCGCGGACACGGCGATCGCCTACAGCCGCGCGCTCGACACCCCGGGCGGCCCCTCGCTCGGCCTGAAGATCAAGTACAAGACGTTCGACAAGCTGGTCTACAGCAAGCTGCGGGCCGTGCTCGGCGGACGCGGCGAGTACGCGATCTCGGGCGGCGCGCCGCTCGGCGAGCGCCTGGGCCACTTCTTCCGCGGCATCGGCTTCACCGTCCTGGAGGGCTACGGCCTGACCGAGTCGTGCGCGGCCACCGCCTTCAACCCCTGGGACCGTCAGAAGATCGGCACGGTCGGCCAGCCGCTGCCCGGCTCGGTCGTCAGGATCGCCGACGACGGCGAGGTCCTGCTGCACGGCGAGCACCTGTTCACGCAGTACTGGAACAACGAGGGCGCGACGGAAGAGGCGCTCGCCGACGGCTGGTTCCACACGGGCGACATAGGAACGCTCGACGAGGACGGCTACCTCCGGATCACCGGCCGCAAGAAGGAGATCATCGTGACGGCGGGCGGCAAGAACGTCGCTCCCGCGGTGATCGAGGACCGCATCCGTGCGCACGCGCTCGTCGCGGAGTGCATGGTCGTGGGCGACGGGCGGCCCTTCGTCGGGGCGCTGGTCACGGTCGACGACGAGTTCGTCGGCCGGTGGGCCTCCGACCACGGGAAGCCGGCGGGCTCCACGGCGGCGTCGCTGCGGGAGGACCCGGACTTCCTCGCGGAGATCCAGAGCGCGGTGGACGACGGCAACGCGGCGGTCTCCAAGGCGGAGTCCGTGCGCAAGTTCCGCGTGCTCGGTTCGCAGTTCACGGAGGAGTCGGGGCATCTGACTCCGTCGTTGAAGCTGAAGAGGAATGTTGTCGCCAAGGACTACGCGGACGAAATCGAAGCGATCTACCGCGGGTAGCGTTTGCGGTTCCGCCCACTCGGCGTGGGGGGGCTTGTCTCTTGGCGGCTCTCGGTCTGTTCTGGTTGCTCGCGCAGTTCCCCGCGCCCCTGAAGGGGCCCTCAGCTGGGCCCCGTAAGGGGCGCGGGGAACTGCGCGCTCAGCCCGTGACGGCAGTCAGTCGCGCGACCACCCCCGGCGGCACCCCCTCAGCCGCTCAAAGCAGCTCGCGCAGCTTCTCCGCCAGGAGATCCCAGCGCCACTTCTCCTCGACCCACTCCCGGCCCCGCCCGCCCATGCGCTGCCGCAACTCCGCGTCACCCAGCAGCGTGACGATCCGGTCCGCGGCGGCCTCCGGGGACCCCCCGGAGACGACCCACCCCGTCTCCCCGTCGAGCACCGCATCCGGCGCCCCGCCGGAATCCCCGGCCACCACGGGAAGCCCCGTGGCCGAAGCCTCCAGGTAGACGATCCCGAGGCCCTCCACGTCAAGGCCGCCCCGCCGGGTCCTGCACGGCATGGCGAAGACGTCCCCCGCGCCGTAATGCGCGGGAAGTTCCTCCCACGGCACCGCGCCGGTGAACCGCACGGAGTCCGAGACCCCGGTCTCGGCGGCCAGCTTCCGCAGGTCCTTCTCGTACGGGCCGCCCCCGACGATCAACAGCACCGTCTCGGACTCGCGGGCCAGGATCCGGGGCATGGCCAGGATCAGCGTGTCCTGCCCCTTGCGCGGCACCAGGCGCGAGACACACACCACGACCGGCCGGTCCGTCAGGCCGAGGCGGGCCCGCACGGCATCCCCGCCCGATCCGGGGTGGAAGGTCTTCTCGTCGACGCCCGGCGGCAGTTGCACCATCCGCCCGGCCGCCGCAGGCGAAAGCGCGGCGGCGATGCGCGAGCGCGTGTACTCGCCCAGATAGGTGATCGTGTCCGTCGACTCGCCGATCCGGCCGAGCAGTTGACGTGCCGCGGGCAGCTGCGCCCACCCCGCCTCGTGCCCGTGCGTCGTGGCGACGAGCCGCCTGGCGCCGGCCTTGCGCAGCGCCGGAGCCATCAGCCCGAGCGGTGCCGCCGCCCCGAACCACACCGACTCGCAGCCGTGTTCGCGCAGGAGCGAGACCGCGCGCCGGGTGACGCGCGGGGTCGGGAGCAGCATCGTCGTGGGGTCGCGTACGACCTTGAAGGGCTGCTCGGCGTCGAAGGCGGCCGTCGCTTCGGCGCCCTCGCGGCCCCGCTTCCACGTGGAGGCGTAGACGACGAGCTGTTCGGGGTCCAGGCGCAGCGCCATGTTGTGCAGGAACGCCTGGATGCCACCGGGCCTGGGCGGGAAGTCGTTCGTGACGATCAGGGTCTTGTGCATCGTCGCCCGACAGTACCGAAAGCCCGCCGGGGCGCCGAACGGCCTCGCCTCCCGGACGGCCCCGCCTCATGGCCCCCGCACAGCCGCGCCCGGCATCATGGCTTACCGAACCACAATGAAGTATCCGAAAAGGGGCGTGGTGCGCGTGGCGCGGATCCTGACCGTCTGGGTCCTGACCAGGACAGTGCTGCTGCTCTGCGTCTTCGGGGTGCTCACCGCCCCCGGCCCGGACGTGACCAGCGACGTCTCGGTCATCTACGAGGGCTGGTACGAGGTCCTGCGCACCGGCACGTTCCCCCTGGACGACGTCACCTGGCAGTACCCGCCCGCCGCCGCCCTCGCGATCCTCTCCCCCGTCCTGCTGCCGTTCGCCGGTTACACGTCGGCCTTCTTCGTGCTCGCCCTGCTCGCCGACGCGCTGGTCTGCGGGCTGCTCCTGTACGCGGGCGGGCGGCCCGGCAAGTCCCTGCGCGGCGCCTGGACGTGGGTCCTTGGAGCGGCGCTGCTCGGGCCGACCGTGTACGCCCGCTACGACGTGATGGTGACGGCCGTCGCGGTCGCCGCGCTGCTCGCCGGGGCCCGGCATCCCCGCGCGATGGGGGCGCTCGCGGGGTTCGGCGCGCTGCTCAAGGTGTGGCCCGCCCTGCTGCTGGTCGGCATGCCACGCGCGCGTGCCACCCGCAGTTCCTGGGGCGCGGCGGTAGCCACCGCCGTCGCTCTGACGCTCGCCTTCCTCGTGACGATGCCCGGCGCGCTCGCCTTCCTGACCTTCCAGCGCGACCGCGGCACCGAGGTCGAGTCGCTCGGCGCGCTGGTCTTCCATGTCGCGCGGCATCTCGGCTGGCAGGGCGACGTGCAGCTGAACTACGGCTCGGTGGAGTTCCTCGGCCCCGGCGTCACGCTGGTCAGCACGGTGGCGCAGGGGCTCTCCGCGGCGGCCTTCTGCTGGCTGCTCGTGTGGCGGCTGCGCGCCCGCGTCTGGTCGGCGAGCACGGTCGCGGACGCGGCCTTCGTCGCCGTCCTGCTGTTCACGACGACGAGCCGGGTGATCAGCCCGCAGTACCTGCTGTGGCTGGTCGGGGTCGCCGCCGTGTGCCTGGCGTTCCGCGGCAGCCGCATGGTGCTGCCCGCGCGCCTGGTGCTCGCGGCCACGTTCGTCACGTTCCTGGAGTTCCCCGTCTGGTTCTCGCACGTGGTGGCGAGCGATCCGCTGGGCATCACCCTGCTGCTCGTACGCAACGGCCTGCTCGTCGCGGCGGCGCTGCTCGCCTGCCGCAACCTGTGGCGGCAGACGGTGTCCGAGCCCCGGGCCCGCGAGCACGCACCGGCTGCCGCACGGGTCAGCCGAGCTCCTCGCGCAGATACGTACGCCACCGCGCCGTGAACTCCTCCGGAGTGATGTCCAGGACCTCCTCCATCGCGTCCTGGACCGCGCCGGGCCGCTTCTTGTGCGCGCCCACCGCTTCGTAGAAGTCCCGCAGCGGTGCCTCGCCCCACTGGTCCGCGATCATCCGGCAGGCCAGCCAGGACCCTTCGTAGGCGGCGGCCAGCTTCTCCGCGTCCCCGCTGAAGCCGAAGTCGTCGTCCTCGGGGAGCGCGGCGGGCAGCCGGTCCCGCTCGACGGCGCGGCGCAGCTCGGGAGCGGCCTGCGCGGCGGTGCGGCCCGTGCCGCGGTAGCCCACCCAGTCGGCGAGGCCCTCGGAGAGCCACAGCGGGGTCGCGGGCGAGGTGTGCGCGCGGGTCGCGACGTGGGTCGCCTCGTGGGTGAGCACGACCTGCTTGCCGAAGTCGCCGAGCACGCCGTACGCCTCGGGGTTGACGATGATCCGGTCGGCGGGGGCGGCCCCGGAGCCGCCCGCCTCCCCCGTGGTCACCGCCGCGATCCCCTGGTAGCCGGAGGCAGGCGCCCCGAGCAGTCCGGCCATGCCCTTGAGGGACCCGGGCACCAGGACGACGATCCGCTGCGGCCACTTCCCCGGCCAGGCGTCCCGCACCAGGGGGACCGCCCGGTCGGCGAGGTCCGCGTACCCTCGCAGCGTCGTCTTCTCCTGCTCGCCCTTCCCGACGCCGAGCACGAGGCTGTGTGCGCCCCGTACGGACGTGACGGGCCCCTGGTCCCAGAGTTGCTCCGAGGACTTCTCGGCGGGGCGCTCAGCGGCGACGTACCAGTGTCCGTCGCGCTCCCGCAGCGTCAGCGCGCGCGAGGTGGTCAGCGGCTCGCTGTCGTAGCCCTTGATGCGGTAGCGCAGGTCCGCGGTCGCGGTGGCCCGGTCGCCGGTCCGCTCGAAGGAGGTCAGGCGGTACTGCCAGGACTTCAGCGGCACCTCGCGGAGGTTGTCGTAGACGTCGGCGACCCCCGCGTCCCGGCCCGTCGCGCGGTACGCCTTCGCGTCCCGGTCGAGCACCGCGTCCGCGCGCCGGTCGAGCATCCTGCGTACGTCCGCGGGCGCCGCGTCGGGCGCCGGAGGACCGCCACACCCGACGAGCAGGGCGACACAGATCCCCGTTACCCACGACCCACGCCCGCGACCAGCCACGTTTCAGATCGTACGGGCAGCGGGCCGCAGGGAGGTGGTCAGACCCGGGTCACCGACGACACCGGCATCATGCCCACCGGGTCGTAGCGCACGGCGGCTCCGGGGTAGGGGGCGTGCACGACCTGGCCGTTGCCCATGTACATCCCGATGTGGCTCGCGTCGTCGCGGTAGGCGACGAGGTCGCCGGGCTGCGCCTGCGAGAGGGGCACCTGCTGGCCCGCGTACCGCTGGGCCTGCGAGGTGCGCGGCAGGCCCACGCCCGCCTGCGCGTACGACCACTGGGTGAGCCCCGAACAGTCGAAACCGGACGGGCCGTTGGCGCCCCACACGTAGGGCTTGCCGACCGCCGAGCGTGCCGCCGCGATGGCGGCGGCGGCCCGCGACGAGGACGGGGCGGCGCTCCCGGGGTCCGGCATGTCGCCGCGGCCCGAGCGCGACGCCCTGTCGTACTCCTCCCGGTCCCGCGAGGGCAGCGAGTTGAGCAGCCTGCGCGCCTTGGCGAGCTTGTGCTCGACGCTGCGCTTGTGGCGGGCCACGGCGGTGCGGCTCTTCTCCAGGTCGAGGAGTTTGCGCCCGGCCTCCGTGCGCTCCTGGGAGAGGCTGCGCTGGGCCTTCTGCAGATCGGTCAGTTCACCGGCCTGCCGGGCGCTGATGCGGTCGAGTGCCGCCGCCTTGTCCAGATAGCCGTCCGGGTCGGAGGAGAGCAGCAGGGCCAGGGAGGGGTCGACACCGCCCGAGCGGTACTGCGCCCCGGCGAGCGAACCGAGCGCGCCGCGCATCGTGTTGATGCGTTCCTGGCCGCGGGCCACGCTGTCCTTGGCCCGTTCGACCTGCTCGCGCAGGGTGTCCGCGCGCTCGTCGGCCTTGTTGTACGCCTCGGTGGCCTTCTCGGCCTGCTCGAAGAGGCGGTCCACCTTGGCCTTGGTGGTCGCCGGGGTGTCCTGCGGTGCGGCGCCCGCCGGCGTCGCGGCGAGGGCCGCCGCGGCAGTGGCCGCAGCGGCCGAAAGGATGGTGACGCGCGTGCTCCGGTCGGGACCGGACAGCGCGAGACGACGATGGGACCCCACGGGAAGCCGCTCTCCCTCCGCATGACGGACCCCCGGGCGAACCGGGGGAAAGTCCCCCGATCCGTCGGGGGAATGCGCGCGACAGTAGCGGTGAGATCACGTCACGGCCAAAGACCCCGGCCGTGCCGACAACGCGACGCCCCGCCGGAGACGCAGGTCACCGACGGGGCGTGAGGTCAGCGGGAGTTACCCGAATTCGCCCGTTCGGGCGGACCGCCGGTCGTTTCAGATGCGGACGACCGGGGGCCGGGGACTCAGATGCGGACGCCGAACTGGAAGGAGCCGATGGTGGACATCGACTCGTAACGCACCACGGCGCCCGGCTTCGGGGCGTGCAGGACCTGGCCGTTGCCCGCGTAGAAGCCGACGTGCGCGAGGCTGTTGAAGAACACCAGGTCGCCGGGCTTCAGCTCGCCGCGGCCGATCTTCGTGCCGTCGTTCTGCTGGGTGTACGTGGTCCGGGTGATCTGGACACCGGCCTGGTTGTACGCCCACTGCGTGAGGCCCGAGCAGTCGTAGGAGTTGGGGCCGCTGCCGCCGGAGACGTAGGGCTTGCCGAGCTGCGTGGCCGCGGCGCTCAGGGCGGCCTGGCCGCGCTGCGATGCCGGGACCTCCTTGCCGAGGTCCACGCGGTCGCCGGCGCTGCGGCTGGCGCGCTGCTCCTTGGCGGCGAGGTCCGCCTTCTCCTTGGCGGTGAGGGTGTTGAGCAGCTTCTGGGCGGCGCCGAGCTTGCTCTGGACTTCCTTCTTCTTCTTGCCCAGTTCCTTGCGCGTGTCGGCGAGGTCCTTGAGCTTGTCGGAAGCCTCCTTGCGCTCCTGCGCGAGGGTCCGCTGCTTCTCCTGGACCTTCTTGAGCGCCTCGACCTGCTGACCGCTCAGCTGGTCCATGGTGGACGCCTTGTCCAGGTAGTCGTCCGGGTCGGCGGAGAGGAAGAGCTGGACGGAGGGGTCCAGGCCGCCGGAGCGGTACTGCGCGCTGGCCATCGAACCGAGGCCGCCGCGCAGGTCGTTGAGGTCCTCCTGGCCGCGGGCGACCTTGTCCTGAAGCTCGCCGATCTCCTTCTCGAGCTTCTCCTGCTTCTCCTTGGCGCCGTTGTACCGGTCGGTGGCCCGGCCGGCGTCCTCGTAGAGCTTGTCGACCTTGGACTTGACCTCGTCCTTGCTCGGCTTCTCGCTCGGCGCCGCGTTGGCCGCCTGGGAGGTGAGGGCGACGGCAGCGGCGGCGGTCGCGGTGAGCACGGTCACGCGGGCGCGGCTCGGCTGCTTGGGTCGACGGTGGGACGCCACGAAGGCGGCTCCTTCTTCCTCCAGCCGCCTACCGAGACCCGGTCGGCGGGTACCACCGCTGTCACCCCGGATGGGTGATCAACCGAGCGGAGGTTCGAGGCGAGACCCTAGTGACCTTCTTGTGATCAGTTCAAATCCTGACCGGCAAAAAGTGGGGTGCCGGGCGCATATTTTACCGATAACGCACAGCCGGTAATGAAGACTTGACGCTACGTCGCACAGTGTGAGCGTCAATTCGGGCATAGGGAACAGGAGTTACTTGCACCCCTTAGCGGCGCGAAAGCGGCGTACGTTAACCCCGTGAAGACGGCATGCGTCAGCCCGTGAAGGCGGCATATGCCAGCCGTGAAGACGGCCTGTCTCAGCCGCGCGAGAGCCGCTTCAGGAGGACGGCGGAAGCGACGGGACGCGCCCCCGCCTTCGCGATCCCGTCGGCCACTTCCCGGTCGGTCGACACGACGACCACGGGACGCCCGGACGGCTCCGCGCGCACCAGCTGGCGGATCAGTTCGTCCGCCGTGACGCCCGGCTTGGAGAACAGGACCCGGACCCCGCGCGGCGGCGCGAGCAGTACGGGAGCGGCGAGTTCGGCCCCGTCGAAGACACAGGTCATCTCGGCGCCGGTCTGCGCGGCGAGCTGCGAGAGCGAGCCGAGAAGCCGCAGCCGCTGTTTCTCCAGGGGCATGGTCGGATAGCCGGTCTTGGTGACGTTGTAGCCGTCCACGACCATGTGCGCCTGGGGCAGCGCGAGCAGCTGGTCCAGGATCGCCGGGTCGTTCTCGGAGAGCGCCCGCGCCGCGATGTCCTTGGGCGTCATCCGGCCGGGCTCGACGGCGTCCACCGTCTCGGCGGGACGCACGGAGACGGGCGGCAGGGCCAGTTCGCGGCGCAGCCCCTGGGCGGACTCCAGGACCGTGTCGAGCAGCAGCCGTACGCGCATGTCCTCGACGCTGCGGCCCTCGCGCGCCGCCCTGCGGCTGGCCTCCAGGGCGGCCTCGGTCTCGCCGAGCCGCGCCTTGAGCCGCCGGGTCTCGCTCTCGGCGGCGGACAGCTGCGCCTGGCCCTCGGCCTTGGCGGCCTCGGACTCGGCGGCGGCCTTGCGCAGGGCCGCCTCGCCGCGCTTGACGTCGCTGAGGGCGCCGCGCAGCTTGCGATGCATCGATTCGGCTTCCTTCTTCGCCGACTCGAGTTCGGTGCGCAGCCGTTCGGTCTCGGCTTTCGTGTGGCCGCGGGCCGCGGCAAGCTCCTCGCGCAGCCGTTCGAGCTCGGCACGCGTCTCGTCGTCCACGCGTTCGGCGTCCGCCCGCTGGGCCTCCTCGCCCGCGGCGGTCACCAGCTTCACCCAGCCGGTGGGACGCAGCACATAGGCCGCGGCCGCCACGTCGAGGGGGTCCGCGGCCGGGGGTGGTGTGCCCGCGTCCAGGGCGCCGGTGAGCTCGGGCTGCGCCTCTCTGAGACGTTCGCCGATGCGCTGGCGGAAGAGCGGGTCGCCCTCCAGGGCCGTCGCCATGGCGTTGCCCGCGAACTTCGTGCGCCGGGTCGGCGTGAAGCGGGCGTACTGCCGAAGCTGTGCGGGAAGTTCGCCGACCGTCAGGCCGCCGAAGCCGTCCGAGACGATCTGGACGACCCGCCTGCGCACTCCGTCGGGCAGCGGGCGGTCGAGCACCTCAGCGGTGCCGTCGTCCGGCTCCCCGCTCGCGCTCTCCACCATCCGTCACCCCACTAGCTGTGCGGGGCCCGCTCCCTCAGGAGCCGGCGCCCGGCCTGTCCACGAGTTCCACCTGGTCCACCGCGTTGCACCAACGGCAGCGCACCGACTCGATGGTCTCACTGACCACCTCGCGTTCCTCGACGTTCGACTCACCGGCCAGGTCGAGGTGCACATATTCGACGACCTTCGAACTGCGGGTCACGTCGAAACGCGTGAGGTTGCCGCAGAGCTGGCAGCGCCACCGGGTGGTGTCGGTCGGCAGAGGAACCGTCATCGTGGCTGTTTCGCTTTCCTTCGGAATTCCATGGTGCGTGGTGCCCGTAACCCTAAGGCCTGTAAGGGTCTCCTCGCGGCGGCCTCTCACGCGGCGGGGCGGTCTGTACGGTTTGCCGCCCTTACGTCATGCTCTGTTCATGATCAAGACGTGGGGTACGGCGGTCGGCCGGATGTTCAGGGGGCAGTCCGCCCCGGTGACGTACGGCCTGATCGGCGCATGCTGTCTGGTCTTCCTGATCTCCCCGCTGTCCGGGTTCAATCCCTCGTACGGCACGGGCGACCAGCTGATCGCCGCCCAGCAGGCCTACTTCGAGCGCTGGGGCGTGGTGCCCTCGGAGCTGTTCAGCGGGGCGCTGCGGCCCCTGCTCGCCCCGGCGACCGCGCTGTTCGTGCACGGCAGCTGGCTGCATCTGCTCGGCAACATGCTCTTCCTCTTCGTCTTCGGGGCGATGGCCGAGGAGCGGATGGGGCACGTCCAGTTCGCGCTCTTCTACCTCGGCTGCGGCTATCTCGCCCTCTTCGGCTACGCGGTCGCGCACGCGGGCTCCGACCAGACCCTTGTGGGCGCGTCGGGGGCGATCTCGGCGGTGCTCGGGGCGTTCCTGCGGCTCTTCCCGAAGGCGCGGGTCACCAGCATCTTCCCGTTCCTCTTCTTCCTGCCGCTGCGGTTTCCGGCGTGGGTGGTGCTGCCGTTCTGGGTGGCGCTGCAGTGGCTCGCGGCGCTCCAGGGCGGGCAGGGGCCGGGGGTGGCGTATCTGGCGCATCTGCTGGGGTTCTCGCTGGGGTTCCTCTACGCGTGGGTGAGATATGGGCGGACGGCTAGAGTGAAGGAGCAGCCAGCACCGGCCATCGAGGGAGACAGCCAGCCGTGATCACTGCGATCGTGCTCATCAAGACCAGCGTGGACCGGATCCCGGAGATCGCCGAGTCGATCGCCGCCCTCGACTGCGTCAGCGAGGTCTTCTCGGTGACCGGCACGTACGACCTGATCGCCATGGTGCGCGTCACGCACCACGACGACCTGGCGGACGTCATCCCCGGCAAGATCAGCAAGATCCCCGGCGTGGAGGGGACGGACACGCACGTCGCGTTCCGCACGTACTCGCAGCACGACCTGGAAGCGGCGTTCGCCATCGGCCTCGACTCCTGAGGCGTCGCCGGGGCCGGACGCACCGGGACGGACGCGCGGGGACGGACACCGGACGCCGGATGAGCGTTTCTTCATCTGCCGCTCATGCTCCTGACGCACTGTGCCGCGCACGCTCACTGCCATGGTCTTCTCCCATCGCATGGCGGCACTGGCCGCCGTCGTGGCGATCCCCCTCGGCATCGCCGCGACCAGCTACGCCCTGACCGACAGCCCCGAGCCTCCCAAAGCCCCGCCCAAGGTGGAGCTGGAGAGCGGCTCTTCGTCAGCGCCGTCGTCTCCGTCCTCTCCGTCGCCGTCAACGCCTTCGCCGAAGCCGACGCCGACGCCCAGTGACGAAACGGTTTCGCCGCCGCCGGTGAGCGAGAATTCCTCGGGCGATGACAACGACGACGACGGCAACGAAGGCAGCGGCCGGGGCGACAACGACGACGACGGCCCCGGTGACGACGGCTGAACGCCCGCTCCGCCGGATATCCGCCCGGGTCCGCATCCTGCTGTGGCTGCTCGTGGTGATGGCCGTCGCGCTCACCGCGGTCGCGGCCACCACGCGCTCCGTCCTGCTGCGCGACGTCGACCACCGCATCGACCGGCTGCTCGCCCAGGAGACCGCGGAGTTCACCAACCTCGCCCGCGAAGGGGTCGACCCGCACACCGGCCGGAAGTTCGCCGCCCCCGACCCCCTGCTGCGGCTCTTCCTGTCCCGGCAGTACGCCGACCCCGACGAGGAGCTCCTGGGTCTGGTCGGCCGCCCCGGCAAGGCGCCCGCGAAGAAGGAGCAGTCGCGCGAGCCGCGGATCGGCCATCCGCTCGCCGAGGACACCGCCGCGCTGCGCACGGTCTTCGAGTCCCCCGACGCCACCGGCACGCTGCACCGCGACCGCGGCGAGGTCCGCTGGGCGAAGGTGGAGATCGCGGCGAGCGCGGGCCATCCGGCCGCCGCGTTCGTCGTCGCCTTCCATCCGGCGGGCGAACAGGCCAAGGCGGGTGACGTGTTCACGATGCTGCTCGCCATCTCCGGCGTCGCGCTCCTGATGACGACCGGCATCGGCTGGGCCGTCGCAGGGCGCATCCTCAAGCCCGTACGCCTGGTGCGTACGACCGCCGCGCAGCTCACCGAACAGGACCTGACCCGGCGCATCCCGGTCCAGGGCAGGGATGACATCGCGGCACTCGCCGAGACGTTCAACGGCATGCTCGACCGCCTGGAGCGGGCGTTCGCCGCGCAGCGCGAGTTCGTCGACGACGCGGGGCACGAGCTGCGCACCCCCATCACCATCGTCCGCGGTCATCTGGAGCTGATGGGCGACGATCCGCGCGAGCGCGAGGAGACGACCCGCATCGTCATGGAGGAACTCGACCGGATGAGCCGGATCGTCGAGGACCTCCTCCTCCTGGCCAAGGCCGAACGCCCCGACTTCGTCACCCCGGAGCCGGTGCAGCTCGCCGAGCTGACCGCGGACGTCTTCGTCAAGGCACGGGCGCTCGGCGGCCGCGACTGGCAGCTGGCCGAAGTCGCCGAGGGGGAATCTGCCCTCGACCCGCAGCGCATCACCCAGGCGATGGTGCAGCTCGCCCAGAACGCCGTCCAGCACACCGCCCCCGGCGGCCGCATCGGCATCGGCTCGCGCACCGCGGCGGGCCGGACCGAGTTGTACGTCGCCGACAGCGGACCCGGCGTCCAGGCGCAGGACGCCGCGGTGATCTTCGAGCGGTTCAGGCGCGGCACCGCACGCCGTGGCTCGCGGGCCACCGGCGCCGGGCTTGGCCTTGCCATCGTGCGCGCGATCGCCGAAGGACACGGAGGGCAGGTCGAGCTGCGGCCCACGGAAGGCGGCGGCGCCACCTTCGTACTCGTACTGCGAGAAGTACTGCGAGAACAGGAACCAGGACTGCCATGAACCGCATTCTCATCGTCGAGGACGAGGAGCGCATCGCCTCCTTCGTGGAGAAGGGCCTGCGCGCCAACGGCTTCACCACCACCGCCGTCGGCGACGGCGACGCGGCCTACGACTACGCCCTGACCGGGGGCTTCGACCTGGTCGTCCTGGACATCGGGCTGCCCGGCAAGGACGGCTTCACGGTCCTGCGCCAGCTGCGCGAGGCCCGCGTGAGCACCCCGGTCATCGTGCTCACGGCGCGCGACTCGATCCGGGACACGGTGGCGGGGCTCGAAGGCGGCGCGGACGACTGGATGACCAAGCCGTTCCGCTTCGAGGAACTGCTCGCGCGGGTGCGCCTGCGGCTGCGTACGGCCGCGGGGGCGCCGGAGGTGACGGTCCTGCGCAGCGGGGAGCTGACGCTGGATCTGCGCACGAGAAGGGCGCGTTCGGGCGAGCGGACCGTGGACCTGACGGCACGTGAGTTCGTGCTGCTCGAACTCTTCCTGCGCCATCCGGGCCAGGTGCTCTCGCGGGAGCAGATCCTGTCGCACGTGTGGGGGTACGACTTCGACCCCGGGTCCAACATCGTGGACGTGTACGTTCGGGCGCTGCGCAAGAAGCTGGGCGCCGAACGGGTGGAGACGGTGCGCGGGAT
>NZ_JBNNJZ010000108.1:0-19848 GCF_050270335.1 Streptomyces sp. NPDC059900 | reverse complement strand
GGTCTACTCCCCGCGCGCGGAGACCGCGTCGAACGTCGTCGCCGTACCGAAGTCGACGACGACGGCGGGGCCTCCGTAGAGCTCGACGGCCGCGACCGCGTTGATGATGCGGTCGGCGCCGACTTCCTTGGGGTTGTCCATGAGGATCGGGACGCCGGTCTTGATGCCGGGCTCCACGAGGACGGCGGGCACGTCTCCGTAGTACCTGCGGGTGACCTCGCGCAGTTCGTGCAGGACGGAGGGGACCGTCGAGCAGATGGCGATGCCGTCGATGCCGTCGCCCAGCTCCTCGCCGAGCAGCGGGTGCATGCCCATCAGGCCGTTGAGCAGGACGGCCAGTTCGTCGGCGGTGCGGCGGGCGTCGGTGGAGATGCGCCAGTGCTCGACGATCTCTTCGCCGTCGAAGAGGCCGAGGACGGTGTGGGTGTTTCCGACGTCGATGGTCAGCAGCATGTCGTCGTCACTCCGCCGCGCGCAGGTCGAGGCCGATGTCCAGGATCGGCGAGGAGTGGGTGAGGGCGCCCACCGCGAGGAAGTCCACGCCCGTTTGCGCGTACGCCCGGGCGTTCTCCAGGGTGAGGCGGCCCGAGGACTCCAGGATCGCGCGGCCCCGCACGATGGCCACGGCCTCCTCGGTCTCGCCGGGCGTGAAGTTGTCCAGGAGGATCAGGTCGGCGCCCGCGTCCACGACCTCGCGCAGCTGGTGCAGGGTGTCGACCTCGACCTCGACGGCCAGGTCGGGGAAGGCCGCGCGGACGGCCTTGAAGGCCTGCTCCACGCCTCCGGCGGCCACCACGTGGTTGTCCTTGACCAGGGCCGCGTCGGAGAGCGACATGCGGTGGTTCACGCCGCCGCCCATCCGCACGGCGTACTTCTCCAGGGCGCGCAGGCCCGCCGTCGTCTTGCGGGTGTCGCGGACCTTGGCGCCGGTGCCGTCGAGGGCGTCGGCCCACGCGCGCGTGGCCGTCGCCACGCCGGAGAGGCGGCACAGGAGGTTGAGCGCGCTGCGCTCGGCGGTGAGCAGGTCGCGGGTGCGGGTGGTGACGCTGAGCAGCTTGGTGCCCGCCGCCACGCGGTCGCCGTCCTCCACGTGCCGCTCGACCTCGAAGGTGTCCGTGCAGACGACGGAGATGACGGCTTCGGCGATGCGCAGGCCCGCGACCGTACCGGCCTCGCGCGCGGTGAAGTCGCCGGTGGCGACGGCCTCTTCGGGGATCGTGGCGACCGAGGTGACGTCCACGCCGCCGTCCAGGTCCTCCTCGATCGCCAGGTGCGCGATGTCCTCGACCTGGACGGGGTCGAGTCCCGCGTCGGTCAGGAGCTGCGCGAGAGCGGGGTCGAGACCGCACTCCATGGGGTCGTACGCGTCGTCCGAGCCGCAGCCGCAGGCGTCGCCGCAGCCGCCGCCCGTGGGGGCGAGAGGGAGGTCGTCGGGGGTGCTCACGGTCACTTCTCCTGAGGGCTGGGACGGGGACTCGGGCCGGTCGGCGGGAAGTCGTGGGTCTCGGTGGTGCGGATCGCCAGGGTCCGGTCCGCGTTCAGGCGTACGACGATGTGGCGCCGCCAGGCTTCGTCGTCGCGCTCCGGGCGGTCCTCGCGCCAGTGGCAGCCGCGGGTCTCCTCGCGGCGCTGTGCGGCGGCGACCAGGACGCGGGCGACGCACAGGAGGTTGGTCGTCTCCCAGGTGTCGACGCCCGGTTCGGCGGTCTTGCCGTCCTCGGCGAGCGCGCCCGCGGCCTCGGCGTGGATGCGGGCGAGGCGGGCCGCGGCCCCGGAGAGGGACTCTGCGGACCTGAGCACTCCGGCGCCCTCGGTCATCACGCGCTGGATGGCGAAGCGGGCCTCGGGGGGCAGCAGGGGGTGCGCGGGGGCGTCGTGGTCGGGCGCCGGTGCGGGCACGGGGACGGGAACGGCCGCGTACAGCGCGGGGAGGGCCTTCTCGGCGTGCTGTGCCGCGATGTCCGCCGCGATGCGCTCGGCGTAGACCAGGCCCTCCAGAAGGGAGTTGGAGGCGAGGCGGTTGGCGCCGTGCACGCCGGTGCAGGCGACCTCGCCGCAGGCGTACAGGCCGGGGACCGTGGTGCGGCCGTGCGGGTCGGTGCGGACGCCGCCCGATGCGTAGTGCGCGGCCGGGGCGACGGGGATCGGCTCGGTCACCGGGTCGATGCCGTGGGCGCGGCAGGCGGCGAGGATCGTCGGGAAGCGGTTCTCCCACATGTCGGCGCCGAAGTGCCGGGCGTCCAGGTACATGTGCTGGGTGCCCTTTTCCTGCATGCGTCGCGTGATGCCCTTGGCGACGATGTCGCGGGGGGCGAGCTCCGCCAGTTCGTGCTGGCCGACCATGAAGCGCACGCCGTCCGCGTCCACGAGGTGGGCTCCCTCGCCGCGCACCGCCTCGGAGACCAGCGGCTGCTGGCCCTCGGCGTCGGCGCCCAGGAAGAGCACGGTGGGGTGGAACTGCACGAACTCCAGGTCGCTCACCTCGGCGCCCGCGCGCAGGGCGAGCGCGACGCCGTCACCCGTCGAGACGGAGGGGTTCGTGGTCGCCGAGAAGACCTGGCCCATGCCGCCGGTGGCGAGGACGACCGCGGGGGCGTGGACCGCGCCCACGCCGTCGTGCTGGCCCTCTCCCATGACGTGCAGGGAGACACCGGCGGTGCGGCCTTCGGCGTCGGTGAGCAGGTCCAGTACGAGGGCGTTCTCCACCGTCGGTATGGACTGGGCGCGGACCGCTTCGACCAGGGCGCGGGAGATCTCGGCGCCGGTCGCGTCGCCGCCCGCGTGCGCGATGCGGCGGCGGTGGTGGCCGCCCTCGCGGGTCAGCTCGATGGCGCCTTCGGGTCCTGTGTCGAAGTGGGCGCCGGTCTCGATGAGGCGGCGCACCGCGCCGGGGCCCTCGGTGACCAGGGTGCGCACGGCTTCCTCGTCGCACAGGCCCACGCCCGCCACGAGGGTGTCGTCCAGGTGCTGTTCGGGGGTGTCGCCCTCGCCGAGTGCGGCGGCGATACCGCCCTGGGCCCAGCGCGTGGAGCCGTCGTCCAGGCGGGCCTTGGTGACCACGACGGTCTTCAGGCCCGCCGCCGAGCAGCGCAGGGCCGTGGTCAGTCCGGCCACTCCGGAGCCGACGACGACGATGTCGGCGGCCAGGGACCAGCCCGGCGCGGGGGCGTGCAGCCGTATTCCGGTGGCACTCATGCGGTGGCTCCGAACGTGAGCGGGATGTTGTCGATCAGCCGGGTCGCGCCGACCTTGGCCGCCACGGCGAGAACCGCGTCGCCCGTGTGGCCCGGCCCGACTTCCGTGAAGTCGGCGGGGTCGACCAGAGCGAGGTAGTCCAGCTCCAGCGGGGTCTTGCGGCGGGCCGCCTCGTCCAGGACCTGCCGGGCGGCGGCGCGGACGGCGGCGGGGCCGCCGGGCACGGACGGCGTGACGGACTGGGCGAGCGCGTGGGTGTCGGCGGCGGCGCGGGACTCCCCCAGGGCGTTCAGGGCGTCGGCGCGCGCGTGCGTGACGGGGGCGAGCGCGGCACGCGCGTGCAGGGCCTCCTGGGCGGCGTGCCGGTCGCGGCCCGCGAAGAGGGCTTGGGAGAGCGCGAGCGCGGTGCGGCGCTCGTCCGCCGACAGGTAGCGGTTGCGGCTTGAGAGGGCCAGCCCGTCGTCCTCGCGCACCGTGGGTACGCCGACGATCTCCACGCCGAAGTTCAGGTCCCGCACCATGCGGCGGATGAGGGCGAGCTGCTGGGCGTCCTTCTGGCCGTACAGCGCCGCGTCGGGCCGGGTGAGGTGCAGCAGCTTGGCGACGACCGTGAGCATGCCGTCGAAGTGGCCGGGGCGTGTGGCTCCTTCGAGGAGTGTGCCCATGGGGCCCGCGCTGATCCGGACCTGCGGTTCGCCGCCCGGATAGACCTCGTCGACGGACGGGGCGAAGACGAAGTCCGCGCCTTCCTGTTCGGCGATCTTGACGTCGGCGTCCAGGGTGCGGGGATAGCGGTCGAGGTCTTCGCCCGCGCCGAACTGGAGGGGGTTCACGAAGACCGTGACCACGACCTCGCCGTCGTCGCCCGCGATCCGGCGTGCGGTGCGGATCAGGGTGGCGTGGCCCTCGTGCAGGGCGCCCATGGTCATGACGACGACGCGGCGGCCGGCACGCGCGCGCGTGCGCAGGGGTTCGGCGGTGTGCAGGAGGCCGGTCACCGGGAGCCTCCTTCGCTGCCGCCGGTCGCGCTGCCGCCGTTGGCGAGGACCCCCAGGAGGTCCTCGGCCAGCTCGGGCTTGAGCAGACCGTGGGCGAGCGCGCGGTCGGCGGTCGCGCGGGCCATCGCCAGATAGCCGGCGACGGTCTGCGGCGCGTGCTTGCGCAGCTCGGCGACGTGCGCCGCGACGGTGCCCGCGTCACCGCGCGCGACGGGTCCGGTCAGTGCGGCGTCGCCGGACCGCAGGGCGTTGTCCAGGGCGGCGCCGAGCAGCGGGCCGAGCATCCGGTCGGGGGCGCCGACGCCCGCTTCGCGGAGCAGGTCCATGGACTCGGCGACCAGCGTGACCAGGTGGTTCGCGCCGAGCGCGAGCGCCGCGTGGTACAGCGGCCTGGCTTCCTCGGCGATCCATTCGGGCTCGCCGCCCATCTCGATGACCAGGGCCTCGGCGGCGAGGCGCAGCTCCTCGGGAGCGGTGACCCCGAAGGAGCAGCCCGCGAGGCGCTGTACGTCGACGGGGGTGCCGGTGAACGTCATGGCGGGGTGCAGCGCGAGCGGCAGGGCGCCGGCCCGCAGGGCAGGTTCGAGCACCTTTGTGCCGTACCGCCCTGATGTGTGCACCAGGAGCTGGCCGGGGCGGACCGCTTCGGTCTCGACGAGGCCCTCGACCAGGCCCGGCAGGGCGTCGTCCGGCACGGTCAAAAGGACCAGGTCGGCGCGGTCCAGGACCTCGGCGGGCGGGACGAGGGGGACGTCGGGCAGCAGGGCCGCCGCGCGTCGTACGGAGGCATCGGAGACCCCCGACGCGGCGACCGGACGGTGTCCGGCGAGCTGGAGTGCCGCGGCGAGCGCGGGGCCTACCCGGCCCGCTCCCACGACACCCACCGTGAGCCTCGCGGGGCGGTCCCGCGGGTCTGGCTGATGAGGTGCGTTCACGCGATGACGCCTTCCCGTTCCAGTCCGCTCGGGGTACCGGACGATTTCTCGTCATGCTAACGCGATTGGTCCGCGCCGCGTCCTCCGCTGTCCACAGGCTGTGGGTATTCGTATGACCGGTGGCCGATCGCACGCCATGCTCGGGACATGACTTCACACGACGGAGCACACGGCCAGGAGCATCCCGCGGACGAAGGGGCGGGCGAGGAGGATCTCGCGGCAGTCCGCCGCCGGGCCGCGGGCCTCGGCGCCGACCGGACCCTGCACCGCTGGTCCGGGCTCCTCCCGGCCGCAGCGCGGCTCTCGGCACTCGCGGATGCGGCCCCGGAGGTCGTGGGCGCGGACGAGCCCGTCGACATCTACGGCAACGCCGTCGTCGCCCGCCTGGAGGACGAGGTCGCGCGGCTGCTCGGCAAGGAGGCGGCCGCCTTCTTCCCGACCGGCACGATGGCCCAGCAGGTCGCCCTGCGCTGCTGGGCGGGCCGCACGGGCAACGCGACCGTGGCCCTGCACCCCAAGGCGCACCCCGAGGTCCACGAAGGGGGCGCCCTGTACGCGGTGAGCGGGCTGCGCACGGTGCATCCGACGCGGGAGCCCCGGCTGCCCACGGCCGATGAGGTGGCGGACTTCGGAGAGCCTTTCGGGACGCTGATGCTCGAACTGCCGCTCCGGGACGCCGGTTTCGTCCTGCCGTCCTGGGAGGAGCTCGAAGACGTCGTGGCGGCGGCCCGCGAACGCGACGCCGTCGTGCACTTCGACGGCGCGCGCCTGTGGGAGTGCACACCGCACTTCGGCCGCTCCCTCGCGGAGATCGCCGGTCTCGCGGACACCGTGTACGTGTCGTTCTACAAGTCCCTGGACGGCCTGAGCGGGGCGGCGCTCGCGGGCCCGCGCACCCTGGTCGACGAGGCGAAGACCTGGCGGCACCGGTACGGCGGCCTGCTCTTCCAGCAGTTTCCGGCCGCCGTCGCGGCCCTGCTCGGCCTGAAGAACACGCTTCCGCGCCTGCCGGACTACGTCGCCCACGCGCGCGTGGTGGCCGAGGCGCTGCGCGAGGGGTTCGCGGCGGCCGGGGTGCCCTGGTCGCGCGTGCACCCCGAGCGGCCGCACACCCATCAGTTCCAGGTCTGGCTGCCGTACGACCACGAGGCCCTGACCGAGGCGGCGCTCGGGCAGGCGGAGGAGACCAAGACCCAGCTGTTCGGCCGCTGGTTCCCCGACGGGCCGCCCGGCCTCTCGGTCACGGAGGTCACCGTGACCGGGGCGGGCCTGGAGTGGTCGCCTGACGACGTCAGTGATGCGGTCGTGGAGTTCGTACGCCGGATCCCCGGATGAACCGGGTCACGGCTGCCCGGACCCGTCCGCGGGCGGGGCGCTCCTCGACGACCGCACGGAAACGGCCGTAGTCGCGTACCTCGCGGATGACCTGCCAGTCCTGGGCACCGGGGGCGGGCGGGGTGCGCTCGTCGTGCTGGGCGGCGCGGTAGCCGTCGAGGAGGTACTGCTGCGTGATGCTCATGGCGAGTCGCCTTTCAAGACAAATGTTACTTATCGGGCACCCTTGGGTCGACGGGAAACCGAGTCGGCGCAGGGGTGGGTGGAGGTGAGCCGGTTCGGGTTCCGGCCCTGTGACCTCAGACTGCTCCCGCCGTCAGGCCCCCGTCGCGCCGATTGACACCGGGCGTCAATCGGCGGCCGGGATGTCAGTGGCGCGGTGCACGATGGGTCCATGAGCGTGCACATCGAGATCGCGGGCCTGCCGCAGGAGCGGATCTTCTTCGACCCTTCGCCCCTGGCGGAGCTGGGCGTCGCCCTGCACGCACTGGCCGAGCCCGGGCACCACCCCGGCATGCACGGCTGGGCCACCGCCACCACCGCGTCGCTCAAGCCGGACCTCGCCGACCGCCTGTGCGAGGCCGATTTCCTGTGGCGGAACTCGTTCTCGGACGTCTTCATGCCGTTCGCGGGGCTCGTGGACGGCGACGGCAGACCGGGGGTCACTCTCGCCGAGGAGCTCGACCTCCTCGACCGCCTGGACGACGAGCGGTTCGTCATGGCGGCCCTGGAGTTCACCTGCGGCACGACGTACAACGAAGGCGGTCCTTCACCGCTCACCGACCCCGTCCGCGGCGCCCGCGCCCTGGAACTCGCCGCCACCCGCGGCACGCGGCAACTGGAATTCGCCGAGCGTCTGCTGACCGACCCGCACACCGTCCGGGCCTGGCTGCGCCGCCTCCTGGAGGACTGCGACGAGGCGTTCTTCGCCGACACCTGGCGGCGGGTGCGCGTCCAACTGGCCGCCGACGCCCGGCACAAGACGGAGATACTGCGCCGCAAGGGCCTCGCCGAGGTCCTCTCCTCGGTGTCGGCGGCGCTCTCGGTGGACCCGGAAGGCCGCCGCATCACCGCGGACAAGCTGGTGCCGGGGACCACGACCGCCCTGGACCACACCCTGGGCGCGGGGCTCACGTTCGTGCCGTCGCACTTCGCCTGGCCGCACCTGATGGTCCTGCACGCACCGGGCTGGCGCCCGGTCGTCCACTACCCCGTGTCGGCCCCGGACCTGGCCAGGCCCACCTCCGTGGAGACCCTGGAGCGGCGGCTCACGGCCCTCGCCCACCCCGTGCGCCTGCGGCTGTGCCGCGACATGGCCCGCGCGCCCTTCAGCACAGGCGAGCTGGCCCACGCGGCCGGGCTCACGGCACCGGAGGTCTCCCGGCACCTCACGCTCCTGAAGAAGGCGGGCCTGGTCACCACCACCCGGCGCGGTCGCTATGTGATGCACCAGCTGGACGTCACCGTGGTGGCCCGCCTCGGCAGCGACTTCCTGGAGGGCATCCTGCGCTGACCTCCCGCGCCGGACCTGGCAGCTCTCAGGCCGCCCCGCCGCCCGCCCGGACCAGCCCCGTCTCGTAGGCGAGAACCACCACCTGCACCCGGTCCCGCAGACCGAGCTTGGTGAGGATGCGGCCCACATGCGTCTTCACCGTGGCCTCCGACAGGACAAGGCGAGCCGCAATCTCACCGTTCGAAAGGCCTTGGGCGACCAGGATCATGACCTCGCGCTCGCGGTCGGTGAGCCGCTCGAGCTCCTTGTGCTGCGGCTGTCCGCCCGCGTTCGGCAGCATCGGCGCGAAGCGGTCGAGCAGGCGCCGCGTCGTGGACGGCGCGACCACCGCGTCACCGCTGTGCACGGAACGGATCGCGGCGAGCAGCTCCCCCGGAGGCACGTCCTTCAGCATGAAGCCGGACGCGCCCGCCTTCAGCCCCGAGAATGCGTACTCGTCGAGGTCGAAGGTCGTCAGGATCAGGACCTTCGGCGGGTTCTCGTCCTGGCAGATGCGCCGGGTCGTCTCCACGCCGTCCAGTTTCGGCATGCGCACGTCCATGAGCACCACGTCGACCGCGGTCGTCCGCAGCGCCTGAAGCGCCTCGACCCCGTCGCCCGCCTCGGCGACGACCTCCATGTCCGGCTGTGCGGCGAGCACCATCCGGAATCCCGTGCGCAGCAGCGCCTGGTCGTCGACGAGCATGACGCGGATCGACATCAAAGGCCCTTTCGTGAGTGTGTTCATGAGCGTACGGGTGCGGTCGCAAGTGACTGGACGCGGTCACGAGCGTAGGGCGTGGACATTTCGGTGACAGGTGTCAATTTGCGGGCTTGAGCGGGAGAAGCGCACTGATGCGGAAGCCGCCGCCCGGCCGCGGCCCCGCGTCGAGGGTGCCGCCGACCATGCCGACACGCTCGCGCATGCCGATCAGTCCGTGCCCGCTGCCGTCGGCGCCGCCGTCCTCGTACAGCTCGTGGGGTGCGCCCTTGCCGTCGTCCTCGACGAGCAGCCCCAGGCCGTCGTCGAAGTAGACGAGGCGCACGCTCGCGCCGGTGTTCTCTCCGCCGTGCTTGCGGGTGTTGGTGAGCGCCTCCTGCACGATGCGGTACGCCGTGAGCTCGACGCCGCTGGGCAGCGGGCGCGGGGTGCCCTCGACCTTGAAGTCGACCGGCAGGCCGGCCGTGCGCACCTGCTCGATGAGCTCGTCGAGCTGCTCGACGTCGGGCTGCGGGACGTACTCGCCGCTCTCCTGGTGCTCGCCGGTGCGCAGCACGCCGAGCAGCCTGCGCATCTCGGCGAGCGCTTGGCGCCCGGTGCCCGAGATGGTCTCCAGGGCCTGCTTGGCCTGCTCGGGGGCCGCGTCGAGGACGTACGCGGCTCCGTCGGCCTGGACGACCATCACCGAGACGTTGTGCGCCACCACGTCGTGCAGCTCGCGGGCGATGCGGGCCCGCTCGGCCGCCACCGCGACCTTGGACTGCGCGGCCCGCTCCTTCTCCAGGCGGTCGGCGCGCTCCTCCAGCTGCGCGAAGTACGCGCGACGGGTGCGGATGGAGTCGCCGAGCACCCAGGCGAGGGCGAACGGCACCATCTGGAAGATCGCGAAGAAGATGCTGCCGAAGGTGCTTATGCTCTCCTCGGGCCAGCGCAGCGACGAAAGCGGAGCCGCGCACAGACCGCCCGTGAGGGCGAACCGCGAGGCCCACTTCGTGCCGTCGGCCGAAGCCGTATAGATGATCACCAGCATCGCGAAGTCCGCCGGCATCGTCTCCACGTCGAAGACCAGCTGGGCGACGCCGAGGACGGCCGCGAGGACCAGCATCTTCTCGGTGTACTTGCGGCGCAGCGCCACCACGACGGACATGCCGAGTACGACGACGGCGGCCGCGACCGTGGGGTCGCGGCCGTCCGCGTCGGCCATGGAGACCATGCCGACGCCGGAGACCCCGAGCAGGACGACGGCCCAGAAGCCGTCGACCCCGGTCGGGTGTCTGCGGAGAAAGTCATAGACGCGTTGCACGTAACCCAGCGTAGGCAGCGCCATGGCCCTCCGGGGTCAACCGGAGGGCCGATCCGTATCCCTCGCGTGTACTCCCCAAGGTGGAGGCCCGCTTAGCCTTCTCGCGTGGGAGACAAGGTCCGGAGTCAGGGACAGGACGTACGGCGCGGCTGGCGGGAGGCCATGGAGGCCGCCCTGTACGGGCCCGGCGGCTTCTATCTGCGCCCCGAAGGACCCGCGGGGCACTTCCGGACGTCGGTGCACGCCTCGCCGCTCTTCGCGGGCGCTGTGGCCCGGCTCCTGTGCCGGGTGGACGAGGCGCTCGACCACCCGGACGAGCTCACCTTCGTCGATCTCGGAGCGGGCCGCGGCGAGTTGGCCGCGGGCGTCCTTGCGGCACTGCCCTCGGACATGGCGCCACGCGTGCGTGCCTGCGCCGTGGAGCGTGCCGGCCGCCCCGAAGGCCTCGACCCGCGCGTCGAGTGGCTCGACCGGGCGCCGCACGGGGTCACCGGTCTGCTCTTCGCCAACGAGTGGCTGGACAACGTCCCCCTGGACGTCGCCGAGGTCGCACCGGACGGCGTCGTCCGCCATGTCCTCGTACGCGACGACGGCACCGAATCGCCGGGCGACCCCGTCGAGGGGCAGGACGCCGAGTGGCTCGCACGCTGGTGGCCGCTCGCCGCGGAGCCCGGCCTGCGCGCGGAGATCGGCCGCTCCAGGGACGAGGCGTGGGCGGGCGCCGCGGCGACCCTGACGCGCGGCCTCGCGGTCGCCGTCGACTACGCGCACGACCGCGCCTGGCGCCCGCCCTTCGGCACGCTGACCGGCTTCCGCGCGGGCCGCGAGACGGCGCCCCTGCCGGACGGCACCTGCGACATCACCGCCCATGTGGCACTCGACGCGTGTGCGCTGCCCGGAGCCGCCCTGCTGACCCAGCGGGCGGCCTTGCACGCCCTGGGCGTGAGCGGCGGCCGCCCGCCGCTCTCGCTGGCCTCCGGTGACCCGGCGGCATACGTACGGGCCCTCACGCGCGCGGGGGAAGCGGCCGAACTGACCGCGGCGGGCGGGCTCGGCGACTTCGGGTGGCTGGTCCAGCCGGTGGGAATCCCCGCCGGTCCGCTACTTGTCGATGTCCCCGACCACGAAGAACAGTGAGCCCAGGATCGCCACCATGTCGGCGACCAGCTGGCCGGGCAGCAGCTCGGCGAGCGCCTGGATGTTGTTGTACGACGCCGAGCGGAGCTTCAGGCGGTACGGGGTCTTCTCGCCCTTGGAGACCAGGTAGTAGCCGTTGATGCCCAGGGGGTTCTCGGTCCACGCGTACGTGTGGCCCTCGGGGGCCTTGAGCACCTTCGGGAGGCGCTGGTTGACCGGCCCCTGGGGCAGCTCGGCGAGCCGCTCCAGGCAGGCGTCCGCGAGATCGAGGGCGTTGTGGGTCTGCTCCAGGAGGCACTCGAAGCGGGCCAGGCAGTCGCCCTCCTGGCGCGTGACGACCTTCAGGGTGTCCTGGAGCTCCCCGTACGCGAGGTAGGGCTCGTCACGGCGCAGGTCGAAGTCCACTCCGGAGGCGCGGGCGATGGGACCGCTCACTCCGTAGGCGTGCACGGCCTCCGGGGAGAGCACGCCGACGCCGCGGGTGCGCCCCCGGAAGATCTCGTTGCCGAGCACCAGCTTGTCGTACACGTCCATGCGGGAGCGGACCGATGCGACGGCCGCACGCGCGCGCGTGGCCCACCCGGCGGGCAGGTCCTCCTTGAGACCGCCCACCCGGTTGAACATGTAGTGCATGCGGCCGCCGGAGATCTCCTCCATGACGTTCTGGAGCTCCTCGCGCTCCCGGAACGCGTGGAACACCGGGGTGATTCCGCCCAGTTCGAGCGGATACGAACCGAGGAACATCAGATGGTTGAGCACGCGGTTCAGCTCGGCGAGCAGCGTGCGCATCCACACGGCGCGCTCGGGCACCTCCATGCCGAGCATCCGCTCCACGGCAAGGACGACGCCGAGTTCGTTCGAGAACGCGGAGAGCCAGTCGTGCCGGTTGGCGAGCACCACGATCTGCCGGTAGTCACGCGCCTCGAAGAGCTTCTCCGCGCCGCGGTGCATATAGCCGATGACCGGCTCCGCCTGCTGGATCCGCTCGCCGTCGAGGACGAGGCGCAGCCGCAGCACGCCGTGCGTGGACGGGTGCTGCGGGCCGATGTTGAGCACCATGTCGGTGCTCTCCGCGGCGCCGCCGATGCCGAGCGTGGTCTCCGTCGTGGGGCTCATGCGCGCATTCTCTCGTACACGCGGCCATACGCGACTGTCAGCTCCGCTACGTACGCTTGGAGCATGGAAACGGGGACCGCGGAGCCGGCACGACCGGGACAGTCGGGGGCGCAGCCGGTGTGGACCGGGCTGCCGCGGGGGCTGCTGCGCATGCGGCGGCTGCTCCTGGTGGCGTGGCTCGTGCCGCTCGCGGCGGCCGTCGGCGTGCTCCTCGGCCTCTTCGCCGGGCCCGGATGGGCGGCCTTCGCGGCCGTTCCGCTGGCCTTCGTGGCCTGGGGCTGGCCGATGCTGGGGCGCAACTGGCGGTCCTGGCGGTATGCGGAGCGGGCCGACGACCTGCTGATCAGCCGGGGCGTGCTCTGGCGCGAGGAGACGATCGTCCCGTACGGCCGGATGCAGCTCGTCGAGGTGACTTCGGGGCCCGTGGAGCGGCACTTCGGGCTGGCCAGCGTGCAGCTGCACACGGCGGCCGCCGCCACCGACGCGCGGATCCCCGGCCTCATCCCCGAGGAGGCCGAGCGGCTGCGCGACCGGCTCACCGAGCTGGGCGAGGCCCGCTCGGCGGGGCTGTGAGCGGCGTACGGGAGGTGGCCGGGGAAGAACACGCCCCCGGCACCGAAGTCGTGCGAGAGCGGCGTCTGCACCCCGTCACGCCCCTGCGCAGGGCCTGGGCGCCGGTGGCGGTCGTCGTGGGCTTCGCGGTGCACGACCCGAGCGGCACACAGCGCCGGGTGTCCGAGCTCCCCGTGACCCAGATCCTCGCCGGAATCGCCGTCGTCCTCCTGGGCGGCGCGCTCTACGGCTTCATGAGCTGGTGGTTCACGCACTTCGCCGTCACCGACACCGAACTGCGCATCCGCACCGGACTGGTCTTCCGGCGCACCGCGCACATCCGGCTAGACCGGCTCCAGGCGGTGGACGTGACACAGCCGCTCGCGGCCCGCATCGCGGGCGTGGCCAAGCTCAAGCTGGATGTCGTCGGCGCGGAGAAGAAGGACGAACTGGCCTTTTTGGGCCAGGAGGAAGCCTCGTCGCTGCGCGCCGAACTCCTCGCGCGGGCGGCCGGTTTCGCGCCCGAGACGGCCCGTGAGGTCGGTGAGGCGCCGGTCAACAACCTGGTGCACGTCCAGCCGCGCATGCTCGCGATCTCCCTGGTCCTGACCGGCACGACGTGGGGCATGCTCGTCGCCGCGCTCGTCGTGCCGCCCTTCCTGTGGTTCGCCACCCACAACCTGTGGACAGTCCTCGCGACCGGACTCCCCATGCTGGGCGGCGCGTTCGCCAGCAGCATCGGGCGGTTCATCGGGGAGTACGACTGGAAGGTGGGCGAGTCCCCTGACGGCCTGCGCATCGACCACGGGCTGCTCGACAAGGCGCACGAGACGGTGCCTCCGGGGCGGGTGCAGACGGTGCGTGTCGTGGAGCCGTGGCTGTGGCGGCGGCGCGGATGGGTGCGGGTGGAGCTGGACGTGGCCGGCTCGTCCAACGGCGTCCTGGTGCCGGTCGCGCCGCGCGAGGTCGCGGAGTCCGTGATCGCGCGGATCCTGCCGGGCGTGCGGGTGCCTGCCCCGGCCGAGCTGATCCGCCCTCCCGCGCGGGCCGCGTGGTGCCTTCCGGTGTGGTGGAAGGGGTACGGCCTCGCGGTGACGGACACGGTCTTCGCGGCCCGGCACGGCCTGTTGCGACGCCGCCTGTCTTTGGTGCCGCACGCGAAGGTGCAGAGCGTACGGCTCACGCAGGGGCCCTGGGAGCGGTTCAAGGGCGTGGCGGACGTCGAGGTGGACACGGGCGCGAACAAGACGGTGACGGCGCGGTTGCGTCCTGCCGACGAGGCGAAGGAACTGCTCCAGTCGCAGGCCGACCGCTCACGCACGGGGCGGAGAACGGCGCGGCCCGATCGCTGGATGGCGTGACGGGAGAGCCTTTCCCCGACCCTCCGCAGAGGCTGGAATATCCAGCCCGTCCGGCGATTGAGGACGAACTCGGCGGAGCCGGTGATGACGGCGCCCGAGGCCCAGGGGCCCGCCTACGCCCGCAGAGCGGTCCGCAGCCCCGCCACGTCGATCTGCTCCGTCTCGTCATGTGCCGTCAGGTCGATGACCTGGCCCACGCCCCGCTGCTCGGCGTCGCCGTCAGGCTTCTTGAACTCCGCCTCGGCCTCCGCCTTGTGCACGGCGAGTGCTTCCTCGCCGACCACATCGGCGAGATCCACGTTCTGGACGGACTCAAGGGCCCCGGCGGTCGCCTCGCCCTTCGTCGCCTCGCCCTTTGTCGCCTCGCCCTTCGTGCCGAAGAAGTCGAAACCGCCCTGTACCGCCGGACGCTGCCTCTGTGCGGGCGGCGCGACGGCAACCGCGCGCTCATGCCCGCCGTACCCCTCGGCCGCCCCGGACTTCCCCCGCGCTTCGCCGCCGTCCGCACTCTGGCCGGAAACCGACCCCGCACGGGACCCCGCGTCCTCGGGGGAAGGCTTCGGCGTCAGCCGGTCGAGCGCCGAGTTCGCCCGCTCGTACAGCGACGGGGGCGCGATCGCCCCCGGACGCACGACGGGAGCAGGAGCCTCCACACGGGCGGCCGGAGCCTGCACGGGCACGGAAGCCTGCGTACGAACCGGAGCCGGCGGCAACGCCCTCGCCGGAGTGGACGCCTCTATGGCGAGCAGCCGCCGCCCCTCAAGGGCGCTCGCCCGCTCGGTCTCCGCCGTCGCGTACCGCCGAAGCAGCGCCGCGTGTTCGTTGCGCAGGGCCGCGAGCTCGGCCCGCTTGGAGCGCAGCTTCGTCTCCAGACGGCCCCGGATCTCGCGGGACTCGTCGAGGTCGGACTCGCACTCGGCTATGCGTTCCTCGTAGCGCCACTCGTCGCTCTTGCGGGCCCGGCCCAGCTCGGCGACCTGTTTGCCGGCCGCCAGGTCCCAGCGGCGCATCACGACCGAGCCCACGACGGCAGCCGCGGCCGCGGCCGCGGCCAGGCCGCGGAGCACCACAGGTTCCGCGAACAGCCAGGCGCCGCCGGCGCAGACAAGAGAGAGGCCTGCGACCGTCGAGGGAGGAAGCAGCCTGTGCAGGGGTGGGGAATGGCGGTGACGTCCACGTGGCATGGCCAGAAACTTACCGCGCGTAGGCGAACTCTGGAGCCCCGCCCGCCAAAAAGACAACGTCACTGTGCCGACTCCCCACCCTTAACGATCCTCTTCGGCCACTCAACTCCACTTTCGGCCGAGCCACTTCGAGGATGCCGCCGGTCGCGCTACTTCCCCGTCACTTCTTGATCAATCCCTTCGACTCCAGATACTCCGTGGCGACATCGGCTTCCTTCTGCCGCTCCACATCGACCTTCCGGTCGAGTTCCGCGAGATCTTCCGTCGTCAGCGTCTTGGTCAGCTCCCCGAGCGCGTCGGCTATCTCCTTGTCGCCCGCTTCCTTCGCGTTCACAACCGGAAGGATGTTGTCCGCATTCTGCAGCTTCTTGTCGTCCTCAAGGGCCACCAGACCGAAACTGTCGAGCGTCGCGTCGGTGGTCGTGGTCAGCACCACCTGGTCCGTGCCGTTCTTGACGGCCTGCTTGGACTGCGTGGTGCCGACGCCCTTGGGGTCGATTCCCGCGACATCGATGCCGTACGTCTTCTTGAGTCCCGGAGCGCAGAACGGCCGCGACTCGCATTCGTCACTCGCGGCGATCTTGACCTTCTCGCCGGACTTGCCGAGATCCGAAAGCGTCTTGAGCTTGTGCTCCTTCGCGTATTCCTTGCTCACCGCGAACGCGTTCTGGTCGACCGCCTCACCGACGGGAAGCACCTTCAGGCCGCGCGGTTCGGCGAGCTTCTTCAGCTCGGCAACCGTGTCGTCCACGTCATTCGAGGCGACGGGCTTCGCCTTCGGGCCGTTCTTGCCGAGGTTCAGGAACTCCGCGAGGGTCGCCGCGTATTCGGGAGCGACATCGATCGCGCCCTTCTTCAGCTCGGGTTCATAGACTTCGCGGTTCTGGACGGTCTTGACCTCGGCGTCATACCCGGCTTCCTCCAGAACTCCCGCATAGAGCTCGGCGAGCACCTTCTGCTCGGTGAAACGGGCCGAGCCGACCACGATCTTTCCCTTGTCGCCCGCCTTGCCCGCGCTGTCGCCCTTGCCGTCCTTCTCCAGGCTGTCACCGCCGCACGCGGTGAGCCCCGCGGTCAGCGCCACGACGGCCGCGGCCGCCCCTGCCATCCGTCGCGCGCGACGCGTTGTGCTGTTCATCGGTGAACCACCATTTCGAAAGCCCTCGGAAAATCTGAAAACTGCCGCAAACCGCCCTGCCGGTAACCGCCGTCCGGTGATCACCGCGCGACCTCCGTGCGACCCCGCATGGGGTTGAAGACCTTGCCCACCACGACGAGCACCACCTCCACGAAGAGCGCGAGCAGGGCCACGAGCAGGGCCCCCGCCACCACCTGAGGCGTGTTCTGCAGGTTGAACCCGGCCGTGATGATCCGGCCGAGGCCGCCCTCTCCCGCCATGGCGGCAAGGGTCGCCGTGGCGACGACCTGCACGCCCGCGGAACGGACTCCCGTCATGATCAGCGGGTACGCGAGCGGCAGCTCGACCCGGGCGAACAGCTGGCGGCCACTCATGCCCATACCCCGTGCGGCCTCGACCACCGCACGGTCGACCTCACGCATCCCGATGTAGGCGTTGGTCAGCAGCGGCGGGACCGCGAAGAGCACGAGCGCGATCAGCGTCGGCACGTCGCCGTGCTCGCCGAGCGGCGTGAGCGTGAGCAGGACGAGCACCGCGAGCGTCGGCACCGCACGGCCGATGTTCGAGATGTTCACCGCGAGGGCGCCGCCCTTGCCGATGTGTCCGAGATACAGGGCGATCGGCAGCGCGATCAGGCAGGCGACGGCGAGGCACACCCCGCTGAAGTAGAGGTGCTCGCCGAGCCGGTGCCACACCCCCTTCTCGCCCTGCCAGTTGGCACCCGTGGTCAGCCATTCGTACGCGCCGGTTATCGCGTTCATGCAGGTTCAGCCACCTTGGCCGGGCGCTCCGCGCGAGCGGGACGGTTCGTACGTATGCGACGGACCCGGGTCCAGGGCGTCAGCCACCGCTGGAGCGCGAGCAGAAGCAGGTCGGCGACGACCGCGAGCAGCACACAGAGCGCGGACGCGGTGAGCACCTGTGCCTTGAAGGTCGTGTCGAGGCCGTCGAGGATCAGCGATCCGAGGCCTCCGTAGTCGACGATGGCGCCGACGGTCGTCAGGGCCACCGTCGAGACCGTGGTGATGCGGACGCCGGCGAGCAGCGCGGGCAGCGCGAGCGGCAGTTCGACCTCCCACAGCAGCCGCAGCGGGCCGTACCCCATCCCCCTGGCGGCGTCCCGCGCCTCCTCCGGCACGGCCCTGAGGCCCGCCAGGATGTTCCGTACCAGGATCGTCAGGGAATACAGCACGAGGCCCGTGACGACCAGCGAGGCCGAGAGCCCGAAGAAGGGCAGCAGCAGCGAGAACATGGCCAGCGAGGGCACGGTGTAGAGCACGGTCGTCACGCCGAGGATCGGGCCCGCGAGGAAACGCCAGCGCCGCGCGAGCAGCGCGAGCGGCAGCGAGACGGCGACGCCGATGGCGACCGATGCCGCGGTGATGCCCACGTGCTGCACGGTGGCGTCGATCAACTCCTGGCTGCGGGAGCTGACGTACTCCCCGCATATCCAGTCGTTCGTCACCAGACAGTTCTGCCCGCTCATCCGCCCCACTCCCCCCGCATCCCGTTTCCCGAGGCCGTCTGGCGACCCTAACGCGGGGCACCGACAATCGCCGAGACTCGTCGTACAGGCGCAACATGGGCTTTACACAACGCCCGCAACAATGGGGAATCATGATCCGGTTCGAGCACGTCACCAAGCGGTACGCGGACGGCACCACCGCCGTCGACGACCTGTCCTTCGAGGTCGCCGAGGGCGAACTGGTCACGCTCGTCGGCCCGTCGGGCTGCGGGAAGACGACGACGATGAAGATGGTGAACCGTCTCATCGAGCCGACGGAGGGCCGGATATCCGTCGACGGCGAGGACATATCGACCACCGACCCGGTGCAACTGCGGCGCCGTATCGGCTATGTCATCCAGCAAGTCGGCCTCTTCCCGCACAAAACGGTCCTGGAGAACACGGCGACCGTCCCGCATCTCCTCGGCGTGAAGCGGGGCAAGGCCCGCGAGCGTGCCGCCGAACTGCTCGACCTGGTGGGCCTGGACCCCGCCACCTTCGGCGGCCGCTACCCCGAGCAGCTCTCCGGTGGCCAGCGCCAGCGCGTCGGCGTGGCCCGTGCGCTCGCGGCCGATCCGCCCGTGCTCCTGATGGACGAGCCGTTCGGCGCCGTCGACCCAGTGGTGCGCGAGCGCCTCCAGAACGAATTCCTCCGCCTCCAGCAGGCCGTGCGCAAGACCGTCCTCTTCGTCACGCACGACATCGAGGAGGCGGTCCGCCTGGGCGACCGCATGGCCGTCTACGGAGAGGGCCGCATCGAGCAGTTCGACACCCCCTCGACGATCCTGGGCGCACCGGCCAACGACTACGTGGCGGACTTCGTCGGCGCGGACCGCGGCCTCAAGCGCCTCTCCGTGACGCCCATCGAGGAGGGCGACCTGGAGCAGCCGCCCGTCCTGCACCTGGACGACCCGCTGCCCGCGAAGCTCGAAGCCCGCTGGGCCGTGGTCCTGGACGGCGAGAACAACCTGCACGGCTGGATCTCCGCCGAGCACGCCCACAGCGGCCCGGGCACCGTCCGGGACCACGCACGCCGCATGGAGGCGTGGCTGCCGGTCGGCGCGACCCTGAAGCAGGCGTTCTCGACGATGCTCCAGCACGACGCGGGCTGGATCGCGGTCATCGACAAGGACAGCGAGGGCCGCTTTTTGGGCATCCTCACGCCGGCCCGGCTGCACGAGGCGCTGCGCAGGTCGACGGCGGCGGACGCGCGCGACATCGCGCGCTCGGACGTCGAGTTGGAGACCATCACGGGCATCGGCAAGAGCTGAGGAGACCCGCCGCGGTGCTCCGCCGGAAGGGGCCTAGGACTGCTCGCCGTTCAGGCGCCCGCTCATCCACTGCATGGCGGCGGGAATCTCACGGCGCCACGTGTTGAAGTTGTGCCCGCCGCTGTCGAGCGTGATCGACGAGACGCGCGTGGGCGGCTTCACCTTGCCGATGAACTTCTCGGTGTCCCCGAAGTTGTCCTCTCCCTGCTTGCTGGTGGTGACGAGGAGGGACGTCTTGGGCGGCGGCATGTGGTCGAGGTACCACATGAGGTCGGCGCGCCGGCGCAACTCCTTGTCGCCGTGGAAGAGATCGCCCGTCGTGACGTCGATCGGCGCCTTGTAGAACGCGGAGAGGCCCACCCCGGCGGCGTACACGTCGGGGTGGTGCACGGCGAGCTTCAGGGCGCAGTAGCCGCCCGTGGAGTCACCGATGACGCCCCAGCTGCCCGCGGTACGGCCCGCCCTGTAGTGCTCGGAAATGGCGCCGGGCAGGTCCTTCGCGAAGAACGTCTCGGCCTGCGGACCGCCGGGGACGTCCACGCACTCCGTGTCCCGCGGCGGCGCCACGGTGGGCCGCATCATGACCAGGATCATCGGCTGCATCAC
>NZ_JBNNJZ010000107.1:0-19984 GCF_050270335.1 Streptomyces sp. NPDC059900 | reverse complement strand
GTTGAGAGGACTGTTCTTGAGATATGTAAAGAGAATTGCTTCCGCGGTTTTCCAACCCGTCCCGGTGAGCCGTAACAGGGCCATGGGGATATCGGAAAGGCTTGCCGCCCTCACCACGCTTTCTTCCTCCCTCGAATATCTGCACCAGCGTAAACAGCTGGAATCCGGCGGACTCAACGACTGGGAGATCATGCGGGAGAGCCCGGAGTCCAAGAACCCGGCACTTCGCAAACTCACCGACATGGTCAGCGGCCGCAGGACCACCGTCGCCCTGCACGCCGCCCGCGCCGCGGTCAGCGTCGGGCTCCTGCTGCCCGGCAACAGCCGGTGGCGCGGCGCGGGGAACCTCTTCCTGAGCGGCACCACGGGCCTGCTGCAGGCCCGCCACCGCTACGGCACCGACGGCTCGGACCAGGTGGCGACCCTGGTGCAGAGCGCGACCGGACTGGCCCGGCTCTCCCGGACACCGCAGACCCAGGACGCACTGCTGTGGTACGTCGCGATGCAGGCCACCCTCTCCTACGGCGTCTCGGGCTGGGTCAAGCTCGTGGGCGACAAGTGGCGTACGGGCGAGGCGCTGCCCGGCGTCATGCGCACACGCACCTACGGCTCCGAGAGCGCTTATCGCCTGACCCAGAAGCACCCCAGGACCGCGAAGTACGTCCAGCACGGCGTTCTGGCCCTGGAGTGCCTCTTCCCCCTGGTGTACGCGGCGCGCGGACGCCTGACGCGGCCCGTGCTGGCCGCCGCCGGAAGCTTCCACGTCACCAACGCCTTCGTGATGGGCCTCGGGCGGTTCATGACCGCCTTCACCTCCATGCACCCGATGGTCGCCTACACCACGGCCCCGCTCTCGCACCCGGCCGTCGCCGGACGCGACGACCGGGCGGTCAAGGCAGCGGGCCTCCTGCTCGCCGCGGGCATCGCCCTGAGCGCCGCCCTCGCGGCCCAGCGCCGCTGTGCGGTCCTGGAGGGCTGGCCCACGTCCCGCACGGTCACCACCCGGCACGGCAACGAGTTGCAGTACGAGACCGGAGGCCGCGACGACGCCGACACCCCCGTCCTGGTGTTCTGCGCCGGCCTGTCCTCGACCTCGGAGCACTTCGCCTGGATCACCGAGCAGTTCGCCTACGACTCCGAGCACGCCGTGGTGGCCTACGCCCGCTCCGGATACGCGGGAAGCCGCCGGCACAGCACGAGTCCCTACACACTGAGCGAGTCGGTCGACGACCTCGAAGACCTCGTCCGGCAGGTGGTGCCGCACAACCGCAAGGTCATCCTGGTCGGCCACTCGCTGGGCGGCGAACTGATCCGCCGGGTCTCGCCCCGGCTCGCCGACCGTGTCGCCGGTCTGGTCTACCTCGATCCCGCGCACCCCGCCGAACTCCAGCGCTCGCAGCGCCAGAGCGTGGGCGCCAAGGACCTGCGCGAGACCATCGCGCACGCCACCCGCTACCTCACGCTGGGCACCGGCGTGGTGATGAGCCGCCCCGAGTGGGTGGACAAACTGCCCGCCCGCTACCGCGACAAGGTGTTCGCCCAGTACACCGACGCGCGGCTGTGGAAGGCCGCCAAACGCGAATGGGCGGCGGTGGAGGAGGACTTCCGCTCCTTCGAGGGGGACATCGACCCCATCACCGCCCCCGGTCTGGTCATCGCCGCCCAGCAGACGGTCGACCAGGACCCCGACCAGCTCCTGCTCTACAACGAGCTCGTCCAGGCCCACCGAGGCCCGGGACAGGGCGGCCTCAAGGTCGTCGAGGAAGCGGACCACGACTCGCTCCTGACCGACGCCCGCTTCGCGCACAAGGCCGCGGCACTCATGGCCGACTTCCTGACCGGGGTATCCGACGCCGCCACCGCCGCCGACAGCGCCACCCACCCCACCGCGCAGGCAGGAGCCGAGCAGTGAACCCGACGGCCCTCCTCAAGGACACCTTCACCGGACCGGGTTCCCTGGCCCGCTGGGCGGGCGCGGCGGCGCTGATCACCACGGTCGCCGCCCAGCACCCGCACCCCGCCTTCAACCGGGCGATATCCAAAGACGTCTTCTCGCAGATACCGAACTGGAAGTTCTTCGCGCCCAACCCCGCGGTGCACGACTTCCACTACGTGTACCGGACCCTGGACCTCGCCGGCGAGACCAGCGAGTGGACAGAGATCGAGATGATCGAGCCGCGCAAGGTGCACCAGGCCTTCTGGTTCGCCACGCGCCGCCCCGAGAAAGCGGTCTTCGACCTCTGCACGGCCATCCTGCAGCGGGCCACCCGCTCGGGCATCACCGGAATCCAGAGCAACTCCTCCTACCGCGTGCTCGCCGAGTTCATCCGCAGGAGGATCCGCGAAGGAGAGCCGGACCCGGCCAAGGTCAAGGGCTTCCAGTTCGGCGTGGTGCGCGCCTCGGGCCACGACACCACCGAGGCCCCCGAGACCCTGTTCGTCTCGCCGTACACGCCCATGCAGCCGGACGACCGCCCGCACCTCACCGCGGCCGCCTGACAGCGGGGAGCCGCCCCGCCCGTCCCACACCGCGCCGGCCCGCCCGGCACCCCACCCTGGAGAGCGTTGTGACCCTTCCCCCCACTCCGGCCGAGGACTTCGTCGGATACCTGCGGTCCTACACGGCGGAAGCCTTCGACAAGAACCTGCCGCCCGAGGACGTATGGGACCGCTACCACGTCCCCGACGCCCCGCACGTGGTCAACCACGAGCACCGCGACCGCCAGGAGTCCCTGAAGAACCTGTCCGCGTGGCGGGCCGACCAGACGCCCTACGAACTGCGCATCCACGAGGCGGTCGTGGACGGCAACCGGGCCGCCGCCCGCTACACCGTGAGCCGGTCCCTGCTGATGCAGGTGCGCCACACCACCGAAGTCGTCATCTTCGCCGACCTGGCCGACGACGGCCGCGTCGGACCCACCGTCTCCACCGCCCGCATGACCTACGGCTGGGGCCGCCCCGAAGGCGAGACCCGGGACAGCGACGCCCGCCCCGCGCCCGCCACCCCCGCCGCCGTGAGCGCCGACCCGGCCGCCTACCTCACCGACTTCGCCCGGCTGAGCAGCGACGGCGGCACCTCGCTCCAGGACGCCTACGACAGCTACCACACCCCCGACGCCGTGCAGTACATCAACGGCGAAGCCATGCAGCGCCCGGCGATCCTGCAATCACTCGAAGCGAGCCGCAAGGAAGGCCTCGCCTACCGCCTGGACATCCACACGTCCCTGAGCGAGGCAGGCCGCTTCGCCGCCCGCTACACCATGGTGCCCGTCGAAGGCCGCCGCGGCCTCGGGGACCTGGAGGTCTTCAGCTTCGGTGAGTTCGCCGACGACGGGCGCGTACGCCTGCTGCGCTCCGTGATGCAGACCGGCAGCGGCTACTGGCCGACCTGATCACCGTCTGCTCCAGACACCGGCGCGGTCGCCGCGTGGGCCGCGGCGACCGCGCCCATTCCCACAGACCAGTGAGGACCGAGCACCATGAACAGCACCGTCGACGACATCGGCTACGGCACGCAGTTCGCGGCCTGGTACGACCGGCTCTTCCCCATGGGCGCCGAAGCGACCGCCGCCGCGGACGTCCTTGGCCGGCTGCACCCCGACCCCTCGGCCGGCACCCTCGAATTCGGTGTCGGCACCGGGCGCATCGCCATCCCGCTCTCCGGGAAGGTCGGCGCGATCACCGGCGTGGACTCCTCCACCGAGATGCTCGACCTGCTGGCCGCGGCACCCGGCGCCGCCGACGTCACCGGCGTACGCGCGAACATCCGCGACTACACCGAAGCCCGCCACTACGGGCTGGTGTACGCGGTGTGCGGCACCCTGTCCATGCTGCTCACCCCCGACGACCAGCAGGCAGCGATCCACCGGGCGGCCGAGCGCCTGGTGCCCGGCGGCCGCCTGGTGATCGAGACGGGCAACCGGCCCGCGGTGGAGGCCATCCACGAGGGCCTGGCCCGCACCACCCTGTTCACCCCCTACCCCGAGCCCGGCACCGGACTGCAGACCCACTCCACGCTCCCGCCCGGCTCCGACCTGTGGCAGTGCTCCCACATCTGGTACGAGTCCGACGGCAGCACCCGGGTGGGCAACGAACTCTCCCGGCTGACCACCCCCGAAGAGGTCGACGCCTACGCCCGCACTGCCGGGCTCACCCCCGAGGCGCACTACAGCAGTTGGGACCTCGCGCCGTACACCGAGCAGTACCCGATGTTCCTTGCGACCTACACCAAGACCGCATGAACATCCGCGACATCGTCCGCGGCCAGCGCCTGCTCCTGGGCATCGGCGCCCTGCTCGGTCTGGCGGGCACCGCGGCCACGCTCCTGCAGCCGCTCCTGATCGGCGACCTGATCGAAGCGGTCGCCGCCGACCGGTCGGTGGCGGGGCCCATCGCGATCATCGCCGCGCTGTTCGCCGCCGATGCCCTGCTTGCCGCCACCCACGCCTATCTCATCGGCCGCGCCGGAGAGAACATCGTCTTCGACATGCGCACGACCCTCACCGGCCGGCTCCTGCATTCCCGGCTGCGCGCGTTCCACCGGCTCGAGCACGGTGATGTGTTCACCCGGACCGTCGCCGACACCTCCATCGCCCGCATCGCCCTGTCCTCGTCCGTCGCGCAGATGCTCACCGCCGGGTTCACCAGCATCGGCTGCATCGCCGTCATGGCCTGGATCGACTGGAAGATGCTCCTGGTCACCGCCGGCTGCCTGGGCGTCGCGTCGGCCGCGGCCCTGGGATTGGCCCGCGCCGTGCGCACCGCGGCCCTGGCCAACCGCGAGGACACCAGTCACTTCGGCTCGGGCCTGCTGCGTGTGCTGAGCGCGCTGACCACGGTCAAGGCCTCGCGTGCCGAGCAGCGGGAGGCCGAGCGGCTGCGGGCGCTGGCCGACGACGCCCGGGGCAGCGGCATCCGGGTGACGCGCCTTTCGGCCATGCTGATGCCCGCGATGAACGTCGGCACCCAGGTGTCCCTCGCCGTCGTCATCACCTGGGGCATGGCCCGCACCGCCACCGGGTCCCTGCCGATCCAGGACCTCACCGCGTTCATCATGTACCTCTTCTATCTGGTGTCCCCGCTGGTTGTGCTGTTCATGGCCCTCGGCGAACTCCAGCAGGGCAGGGCCGCCATCGACCGGGTCAGGGATCTGGCGTACATCGACCAGGAAACCTCCGCGCGCGAGACCCCCCGCACCGGCGGGGACGCGGCCCTCTCCATCGCGTTCGACGACGTCTCCTTCGCCTACACGGACGACACCGCCCCCGTCCTGTACGGGATCTCCTTCGAACTTCCGCGCACCGGCGTGACGGCCGTCGTCGGCCCCTCCGGCGCGGGCAAGACCACGCTGTTCCAGCTCATCGAGCGGTTCCACGACCCGCACCGGGGCACGATCCGCATCGCGGGCACCGACGTCGCCGCGCTGCCCCTGGCCGATCTGCGCTCCCGGATCGGCCTGGTGGAACAGGACGCCCCGCTGATGCGCGGCACCATCCGCGAAAACCTCACCTACGCCTGCCCCGACGCCACGCCCGCCCAGATGGCCGACGCGGTGCGCGACGCCCACCTCACCGAGGTCGTCGACGCCCTCCCGCAGGGCATGGACACCGAACTGGGCGAATCCGGCACCGGCCTGTCCGGCGGCCAGCGCCAGCGCCTGGCCATCGCGCGCGCCCTGCTCACTTCACCCGACGTGCTGCTCCTGGACGAGGCCACGGCGAACCTGGACTCGGACTCCGAGACGGCGCTGCGCAACGCCATCAGCACCATCGGCGCACGCTGCCAGGTGATCACCATCGCGCACCGCATCTCCACGACCATCGGGGCCGACCGCATCCTGGTCCTGGAGAACGGCCGGCTGCGCGCCGGCGGCACGCACGCCGAGCTGATGGAGCGCGACACCACCTACCGGCGCCTGGCCAGTCAGCAACTCGCCCCCGCCGGGGGGCAGTGAACGCTCAGCGTTCGTCCGCCGCATCGCCGGGCCGGCGGCGGGACGAGGCGAAGGCGATGCCGGCGACACCGCCGACGCCGATGCCCGAGATGAGGCCGACGGCGAAATTGTCGAACACCGTCAGACCGAAGATGATGCCCGCGGACAGACCGAACAGGACGCCGAGCGAGATCGCGTTCGCCGTCGTCCTCGTGCTGCCGCCTTCGTTGCTTTCCATACGGTCATTGTGCCTTCGCCCGCGCGACGACGGGGCGGGGCGTCTCGGCGACGACGGCCCGGCGCAGCTGTTCCGGCTTCGGCGGGAGCAGGCCGGTCAGGTCGTAGCGGGCCCGGCCGCGGCGGTAGCTGGTGATCAGGCCGTTCTCTTCGAGGGGCAGCCCGGCCGGGCGGAGGGTGGCCAGGCCGTCGTCGTCGAGCAGGCCGCTGTGGTTGGGGCGCAGGCTCACCCACAGTTTGCTGGTGCCGTGGGCCCGTTCGACCAGGTCTGTGCGCAGCGGCAGCCACCGCTCCAGCGCGGCCCGGCTCAGCGAGGTCAGGGCGAACCAGTCGCCTTGCGCGGGCTGGCTGCTGCCGTGCTGCGGGCGGCGTTCGATGTACACCGCGCGGTTGTCGGGGGTGAGGTGGGTCAGGCGCAGTGCGACCAGTTCGCCGGAGCGCGGGGCCGCGTCGAGGATGAGGGCGAGTACCGCGGTGAGGCGGATGCGGCCCGGCGGCAGATGGCCGCTGCCGAGATCCTTGTCGAGTTGGTTGCGCAGGGCTGCCAGGTCGCCGAACTCCGGTGTGGGCTGCAGCGTCAATCCGCCGCCGGCCAGCCGCAGCGGCGGCAGGCCGATCGACTCGCGCAGCACGTCGACGCACTGCCTGCGGATCTCGTTGGTCGGCTCCGACGTGGGCGGCCGCGCGCCCTTGACCAGCCTGGCCCGCAGGACGCCGGACTCCGCGATGCGCAGATACGGGCCGAGCGCTTCGCGTTCCAGGAGCCGGCGCAGCGAGCGCCGGGCGCCCACGGGCAGCGCGTCGCGCGACAGGGCCCGCAGCAGTTCGCCGCGGACCATGCCGAACTGCCGGCGGCGGGCCTCGCCGACGGCCAGGTCGTCGAGGAGCCTGTCCAATGCGGTGATCGAGCTGTACTCCGGCACCCGCCGATTCTCGCCCACGCGGGCGCCGGCGGGTGCCGAACGGCGCAGCCTGCGGTGTCAGGTCGACCAGATGACCCGGCCGTTGTGCACGATGACGACCTTGCCGTCGGCCCGCAGGACCAGCTGGGCGCCCTCGTGGCCGTGGCTCTTGGAGGCCCAGATGGGGCGGTCGTCGCCGTTGTGGATGACGAGGTTGCCGTCCTGCTGGAAGATCGCCCGGTGGTTCTCGCCGAAGGTCATGGCCGCCCAGATGGGCTTGCCCTTCTCGTTGTAGACGACGAGGTTGCCGTCGGTCTGCATGACCATGCGGATGCGGTTGGTGGTCCAGGCCTGCTTGACCTCGAGGACGCTGGGTGCCGAGACGGTCTCGGTGCTCCAGTCCGGCTTCGGGGCCGCCTTGGGCTTGGGCTTGGACTCGGGCTTCTTCTCGGGTGACTTGCTCGGGCTCGGCTGCGGGGGCGGCACGGCGGCCTTGGGGACCGGGGCCTTGGCCTTCTCGGTCTTCTTCGGCTTCTTCTCGGACGGCGACGCACTGGGCTTCTTGGCCTTGTAGTCGGCCGCGGGGCCGGAGTTCGGGTTCAGGACGGTGTCGCCCGCGGACAGCTTCTTGCCGTCGTCCGGGGGGCCGTCGTCCCGCGCGCTGCCGACCAGCAGCAGGGGTATCGCGATCAGGGCGGCCCCGGCGATCGCGGCCCCGGCCAGGACCGGCTTGCGGGGGCGTCCCGTGTCCACGCCGGTGCCGGACTTGACGCCGGGGGGCGCCGCGAGGGCCGCCGCCACGGCGACGCGCCCCTCGGGGGCTTCGGTCTTGCCGTCGGGCGCGGCGGGAGCTTCGGGGGCGGCGGTGGCTTCGGGAGTGGCGGTGGCTTCGGGGGTGGCTTTCGTCTCCGGTGCCGGGGGAGCGGCCTTTGCTCCTGGTCCTCCGGCTTCTTCCGGTTCTGCCGCCTCTTCCGGTGCGGTGGGGGTGGCCTTCCCGTCCGGGGCGGAGGCGGTGGTCTTCGCCTCCGGTGCGGCGGGGGCGGCCTCTTCGCCGGGCGCGGTGGCGGCTGTCTCGTTGTCCGGGGCGGGGGAGTTGGCCGGCTTTCCGGACTCTTCCGTGGGGGTGGCGGCGGTCTCCGCGTTCGCGCCGGGGGTGCGGTGCTGGGGGGACATGCGGTACTCCTCGGGGGGCGGAGCTGTCGGGGTGAGTACGGGGCCGCGTGGCGGGCCGGGCCGGTCGAGCGCCGGTCACCACACGGGTGTTGGGCGGGAGCCGCGCCGGAATGAGCCGGTGGGGCTCGGTACTTGATGCCGGTCGCCGTGTGGTCAGCCGCGGCGGCGGCCGCAGGCCGGTCCGACGCATCCGGGCTGCGAGGTCTTCCCGTACGGCCCTGGCCCGGTCGCCCGGCCGGAACGCACTGCACGTCGGCGTGGCCGACAGCGTGCCCAACTTAGCCCGTCACGGGGGCCACGGCCGCCCCTCCCGCCACAACGGCCCTTTCGCTTTGTCCCCTCACGCCTCACTGCTCCCGGAAAGTTCCCCACTCGGGCATCAAACGGGCACGTCTGAGCCCCAAACGGATCTTCCCCGGCGGCCAACGGGAGGGACACGTGTGGCATTCTGTTGACTCCCGGACGTGATCAGTGTCGGCGTGCGCGCCTGTTGTCCGGCGCCCAACGATGCGTACGGACCGAAGAGTTCAGGTGAAGATGCGGCCCGGAGAACGGCAAGAGGGCAGGCGTGATGCCGTCGGGCCCGTGACGTCCGACGGGCCGGGCCAGGCCGCCGCAGCCGCCGCCCCCGTGGACGGGGCCTCCGAAGCCACCGTCGCGGCGCGCACATCCGAAGCCGACGTCACGCCCGACATACCCGAGGCCGTGCGAGCCGCAGCCCGCCGGGCGCCGGGGCACTGGATCGGCGTGGTCGACCCGGAGTGGACCGACGAACGGACCCCACCGGAGTGGGCGGTGCTCGGGGAATGGCAGTCCGACGAGAGCGGCGGCGTGGGCGACTACCGCGCCAACCCCGCCTACCGGCCGTCGGCCGGCGTCCTCGGCTGGCCGGAGCCCACCGACCCGGTGGACGCGGCGGCGCAGCGGGCCGCCACCGGCTACGGCTCGGTGGACGAGGCCCTCGCGGCGCTCGCCACGGCGGAGATCACGGTGCTGCGCGCACCGGACGGCGGTCCGCTCACGGCGGCCGGGCGGGACGGGGCCCCGGTTGTGCTTTCGTTCACCTCACCGGCACACGAGTTCACGTCCGCGGCACTTGCACATGACATGCTCCCGGCGCGGGAGCTGGCCCGTACGCTGAGCGGTTCGGGCACGTGGCTGTCGGTCAATGCCGGAGCCGCAGCCCCCTTGCTCGTACCCGCGGACAGTCTTCTCGGCCCCGCGGACGGGCCGGGGGCCGAGGAGACTCCCGCAGCGGACGCCGCGGACTCCCCTGAACCCCCACCCCACACCACAGGGAGGACCTCGTGACGAGTTCGCCCCAGCAGCCCCCCAAGCCCCAGCGGGCCGAGACCGGTTCGGACGGCGAAGAGACGACGACCGCGGCGGCCACGGCCGCCGCCGAGCCGGAGTCGAAGCCGAAGAGCGAACCGGACTCGAAGAGCGAACCGGCGTCGAAGAGCGAGCCGGAGGCGAAGACCGAGTCCGCGGAGCCGGAGGCGAAGCCCGCGGCCGAATCCGGCGAGGCGGCTGCCAAGAACGAGAGCGAGGCCGAGCCCGGGGCCGGGCCCGAAGCCGCCGAGGCCGGCGAACCCGCCGCCGGGAGCGACGCCAAGTCCGGTACGGATCCCGAGGCCGACCCCGGCGCCGCGGCCGCGGCCAAGAGCCGGCTGCCCGCGCTCGTACGGACCGTGTCCGCGACCGCGATCGGCAAGCCGCAGCCGAAGGCCGGGCCGGTGGGCCGGCCGGGCAGGGCGGTGCTCGCCGGAGCCGCGGTCGCCGGAGCGCTGCTGGTGTCGGTGCCGCTCCTGACGCTCGGCGGAGACGACGACAAGGACCGCAAGACGTCCGCGTCGTCGGCGGGAACCGTACTCGGCGGTGACGAGCAGGAGGCACCGGGCGAGTTCGCACAGACCACGCCCGACACCGGCTCCAAGGACGACGAGAAGAAGGCCGACGAGTCCGACAAGCCGAAGAAGCCGGCCAAGGAAGCCGCCGTGCCCGCTCCGGAGAAGGACGACGGCGAGAAGGACAAGTCCGAGGACGACGGCAAGAAGACCCAGACGGAGAAGCAGCGCAGCGAGAAGAAGTCCGACGGGAAGAAGGACACGCCCAAGAAGGGCGCTCCCGGACTGACCCTCAGTGCCCCCGTCTCCTTCCGCAGCCACCTCTCGAACCGCTGCATCGACGTACCGGGCAGCGATTTCAGCGACGGCAAGCAGCTGCACATGTGGGACTGCAACGGCGCCCCGGCGCAGAAGTTCCAGTTCGCCTCCGACGGCACCATCCGCATCCAGGGCAAGTGTCTGGACGTGGCCAACGCGAACTTCAACGACCGTACGGCCATCCAGATCGCCTGGTGCAACGGCGCGGACGCCCAGAAGTTCGCGCTGAACGCCGCCCACGACCTGGTCAATACCGTGGTCGGCAAATGCGTCGACATCAACGGCAGCAACCGCGAGAACCGTGCTCCCCTGGAGCTGTGGGGCTGCACCGGCAGGGACAACCAGAAGTGGAGCGTCTGACCGGACGCCCCGGACCGGGAGCACACCACTCCCGGCGCCCGCCCGTCGGCCGGGGCGAGGCATGATGGCACCGTCGGCTCGCCGACACGCGCCCCCGGGTGAGGGGCGCCCCGTTGCAGAGGCCGCCATGGCAAGGAGGTTGGTGCGTGTCGCGCCAGGTACTGACGGTCGGTCCGGGCAGCCAGGACCGCTACCGGACGATCGGTGAGGCACTCGCTGCCGCCCGGATCGGCGCGCTCATCAGCGTCCGGCCCGGTACGTATGCGGAGAACCTCGTGATCCACACCCGGGTCACCCTCACCGCCGCCGAAGGGCGGGGCACCGTGGAGATCCGGCCGCGCTCGGGCAGCGTGCTCGCGCTGCGCGCCGACGCGGTGATGCTCTCCGAACTGACGCTGCGCGGCGGCGACGCGGAGCAGCCGGCCGTGGACGTGCGGCGCGGGCAGGCCGCACTCGACGGCTGCGAGATCGTGGGCGCCGCCTGGACCGCGATGCTGGCCGGGGGCACCGGCTCGCTCGCGCTGCGGGACTGCCGGGTGAGCAACCCGCAGGGCGCGGGCATCGTGGTCACCTCGACCACGCCCACCACCGTGGAGTCCTGCAACTTCGAACACCTGGGCACCAGCGGCCTGGTCCTCGCGGAGGAGGGCGACGCGCGCGTGCGCGGCTGCACGGTGCGCGGCGCCCGCGGCAACGGCCTGCTGGCCAACGGCGAGGCGCGCGGCACGGTCGAGGACTGCGACTTCTCCTCCACCGACAAACCCTCCATCGCCCTGGAGGAGAACTCCGCCCTCACGGTGGTGCGCACCGTCGTGCACGACACCAGCACCGGCGTGCATCTGAGCAGCGCGGGCCGTACGACGCTGGAGGACGTCCGGGTGACCGGCGCGTCCGGCAACGGGATCGCGCTGGCCGGGGGCAGCGACCCGGTGCTGCGCCGCTGCCGGGTCTCGCGCACCCGCGGCCACGGCGTGCTGGTCACCGACCGGGCGCGCGGCACCTTCGAGGACTGCTGGGTGGACGGCGCGCAGGGCGCGGCGCTGCGGGTCGCCGGGGGCGCGTCCCCGGCGCTGACCGGCCTCACGGTCCGCGACTGCGACGCGACCGCGCTGCTCCTGGAGGAGGACTCGGCGCCCGAGCTGGACCGCCTCGAGGTGATCGGCGGCTCGCCCGCGGTCGCGATCCGCAGCGGCGCCAACCCGCTGCTGCGCCGGGCCCGTCTGGTGGAGCCGGCCGGTGACGGCATCGCGGCCGCCAAGGACGCCCGCGGCCGTGCCGAGGACTGCGAGGTCGTCCGGCCGAAGGGCGCGGGCGTACGCGTGGCCTCCGGCAGCACCCTGTACCTGGCGGGCGGCGGAGTCTCCGACACGGACACCGGCGGCCTGGTCGTGGAGGACGGCGGCAACGTCACCGTCCGCGACTTCCGCGTGGAGATATCCGGCGAGGAAGGGGTGGTCGTCGCCGCGGGCGGCGAGCTGACCGCCAACCGCACCACGGTGCACGCCGCGAAGAGCCACGGCTTCCTGCTCCGCGAGGGCGCGCTGGCCTCGCTCAGCGGCTGCGAGGTCTCCGGCGGCGAACAGGACGGCTTCCGGGTGGAGTCCACCGCGCCGATCTCCCTGGTCAACTGCCTCGCCCGGGAGAACGCGGGCGGCGGCCTGGTGCAGACCGCGCCGGGCGAGCGCCTCGCCGTGGAGGGTCTCAGCAGCGTCGGCAACGGCAAGCGGGACGCCTGGGGCACCGGCAGCGCGGAGAACACCGACCCGGCGGGATCCGGCTCGGGGGACGCGCCGCCGCCGGACCGCGAGGACGGCCCGCTCGGCGCCCTGAACGCGCTGATCGGCCTGGAGAACGTCAAGCAGCAGGTGGGCACCCTGGTCAACCTGACCCAGCTCGCCCAGCGCCGCGAACAACTGGGCATGTCGGCGCCGCCGATGAGCCGGCACCTGATCTTCGCCGGGCCGCCCGGCACCGGCAAGACCACCGTCGCCCGCCTCTACGGCGCGATCCTGGCCGAACTGGGCTCGCTGCGCAGCGGGCACCTGGTGGAGGTCTCCCGCGCCGACCTGGTCGCACAGGTCGTGGGCGGTACCGCCATCAAGACCACCGAGACCTTCCAGCGCGCGCTCGGCGGTGTGCTGTTCGTCGACGAGGCGTACACGCTGACCGCAGACAGCGGCAACGGCGGCGCCGACTTCGGCCGCGAGGCGGTGGACACCCTGCTCAAGCTCATGGAGGACCACCGCGACGACGTGGTGGTGGTCGCGGCCGGCTACTCCCGCGAGATGGACTCCTTCCTCGGCTCCAACCCGGGCCTGGCATCGCGCTTCTCGCGGACCGTCGAGTTCGAGAACTACTCGGTGCCCGAGCTGGTCGCGATCATGGAGAACATGTGCTCCCAGCACCAGTACGAGCTGGGCGAGGGCACCGCCGACGCGCTGGCCGCACACTTCGAGGCGATGCCGCGCGACGCGGGCTTCGGCAACGGCCGTGCCGCGCGCGGGGTGTTCGAGGAGATGGTGGACAGACAGGCGGTACGGCTCGCCACCCTGTCGCAGGTCAACGAGAGCGACCTGCGGCTGCTGCTGCCCGAGGACGTCTCCGTCGCCGCCGCGGCCAAGGGCGCCGAGAGCGCGGCCCCGGCCGATGACCCGCTGACGCGCCTGGGCGACATGGTCGGCCTTGCCGAGGTCAAGCGCGAAGTCGCGGACCTGGTCAACCTCATCACCACCGCCCGCCACCGCGCCGCCGCCGGACTTCCGGTGCCCTCGCTCAGCAACCACCTGGTCTTCACCGGGCCGCCCGGCACCGGCAAGACCACCGTCGCCCGCCTCTACGGGGAGATCCTGACCCAGCTGGGCATCCTGGACCGGGGCCAGCTGATCGAGGCGGCCCGCGCCGACCTGGTCGGCCGCTACATCGGCCACACCGCCCAGCTCACCCGCGAGGTCTTCGAACGGGCCCGCGGCGGCGTGCTGTTCATCGACGAGGCCTACACCCTCACCCCGGCGGGCGGCGGCGCCGACTTCGGCCAGGAGGCGGTGGACACCCTGCTCAAGCTCATGGAGGACCACCGCGACGAGGTGGTCGTCATCGTCGCCGGCTACACCGACGAGATGGAACGCTTCCTCGCCTCCAACCCCGGCCTCTCCTCCCGCTTCCCGCGCCGGATCGGCTTCTCCGACTACTCCTCGGAGGAACTGGTCACCATCGTGCGTGCGCAGGCCGCGGGCATGGGCTACGAATGCGGTCCCGGCACCGGGCCGCTGCTCAGGGAGTACTTCGACTCGCTGCCGCGGGACCGCTCCTTCGGCAACGCACGCCTGGCCCGCCAGGTGGTCGAGTCGATGGTCACCCGCCAGGCCGGACGGCTCAGTTCACTGGCCGCACCCACCCTGGACGACCTTCGGATCCTCGTCCCCGAAGACGTCGTGTCCGCGGCACCGAAGGCGGCCCCCCGATGAAGCCGCCCGCCCGCCCGGGCGCCCGCCTGCTGACCGGCGCGGGCCTCGCCGCGGCCCTGCTGCTGACCGTGTCCGCCCCGGCCCCGGCGGCCCCCTTCTCGCGGCCGCCTGCGGCCGACGGGAAGAAGGGCCAGGAACTGCCCGGCATGCCCTCCGCGCTCGACACCGATGCCGGGAACGCGCCCTGCACGCCCGCGTCGCACGAGAAGGCCGAGAAACAGGACTGGTCGCGCCAGCGCCTCGACCTGGACCGGCTGCACAAGTACGGCACCGGCGAGGGGGTGACCGTCGCCCTGATCGGCACCGGCGTCGCCCCGGGCGCCGCCGGGCTCAAGGGCCGGGTCACCGCCGCGGGCAGCGCCGGTGACGACTGCGTGGGCCACGGCACGTTCCTGGCCGGGCTCATCGCCGGGAACGGCGGGGGCAGCCCGCGCCTGGCGGGAGTCGCACCCGGCGCGGAGATCCTGGCCCTGCGCGGCACCGGCCCACGCGGCCAGGCAAGCGCCGATTTGGTCGTACGGGCGCTGCGCGAGGCGACCGAGGCGCGCGCCGGAGTCATCGCGATCGCGGTGGCCCTGCCGCGCCGTGACAAGGAGTTGACCCGCGCCGTCGCCGAGGCCCGGCGCGCTGGCGCCGTGGTGATCGCGGCCGCCACCCCGGATCCGACCGGGCGCGGCGTCGAGGAGGTGCCGCCCCGCACCTACTGGCCCGCCGGTGAACCCGGCGTCCTCTCGGTGGCCGACATGCTCCCCGCAGGCGTCCGCCCGGACGGCGCCCTGCCCACCGGCGGCATCGACCTGGCCGCACCCGGCGCCGGAGTGGTCTCCGGGGGACCGCGCGGCGACGGCCACTATCTCGGCGCCGGAGCCTCGGTGGCCGCCGCCCAGGCCGCCGGCGCGGCCGCGGTGGTCCGCGCCGCGCACCCCGACGAGTCGGCCGGGGCCGTCGCGCGCCGCCTGACCGCCAACGCCTACCCCGCGGACATCCCCCAGCTGGATGCCTACGCCGCCCTCACCACGGTGCCGGGCAAGACCGGTGCCGCCGGCGGCGCCAAGCGTGCCGCGGACGCGGTGACCGTGCGCGACACCTCCGACGCCGACCGGGCGACGGGCCGCGCGACCCTCCTCGTGCTGCTGGGCACCGCCGCCGTACTCGCCGTCCTGTGGGGCGCTTTCGCGCTGCCCCGGGCCCGCGGGCGCGGCTGGCGCCCGGCGGAAGCGGGCGGACCGGCCAAGGACTGAGCCACGGGCCGGGCAAGGGCCAAGGACAGAGCGCAACGCAAAGCGGGGGCCACCAGGAGTGGCCCCCGCTTCCCGTTGCGCTCAGCTGCTCTGGCCCGCGGCCTCCTCCACCAGCGCCGTCTGGATCAGGCGCTCGCGGCGGCGGGCGATGTGCAGGGCACGGCCCGGCGGGAGGTTGCGGGGCTTCGCGTTGCCGAACAGGCGGCCCTCGGTGGGCGGGCAGGACAGCAGCACGGCCGGGTTGTTGGCCTCGTCCAGGCGGCGCAGCAGAGCGTCGCTCAGGCCGCGTCCGGCGCCCATGGCGCTGCGGGCGACCACGATGTGCAGGCCTGTCTCGAAGCCCAGGGCCAGATGCTCGAAGAGGGGCTCGAAGGGACTCTGGAAGCCGTTGCCGGAGACCATGTCGTAGTCGTCGACCAGGATGAACAGGCGCGGCCCCGTCCACCAGTCGCACTGGCGCATGCGGGCCGGGGCGATGTCGGCGCCCGGCACCCGGGTCTTGATGGCGCGGGCCGCGCCGTCGACGGTCTCCTTGAGGTTGTCCAGGGAGATCACGTGCCCGATGCGGTACTCCTCGGGGATGGTGTCCACCAGGGTGCGCCGGTAGTCCACCGCGATGATCTTCGCTTCGTTGGGTGCGTAGCGGGCGGTGATGCCCGCGGTGATGCCGCGCAGCAGGTTGGTCTTGCCGCTCTCGGTGTCACCGACCACGATCAGGTGCGGGGTGCGGCTGAAGTCGTGCCAGACCGGCTCCAGGGCGTCCTGGTCGATGCCGAGCGGCAGGCGCATGCCGCCGCCCTCGGTGGCCTCGGGCGCGGGGAGTTCGGCCAGCGGCAGACGGTGCGGCAGCATCCGTACCTGCGGGGCACGGGCGCCCGGCCAGTGCCGGGACACCTCGGCGACCAGATGGGCGACACCGTCGCCCAGATCCTCCAGGGAGCCGCTCCCGTCGATGCGGGGCAGCCCCGCAAGGAAGTGCATCTTGCTGTCCGCGGTGATGCCGCGGCCGCCGCTGCGCGGCACCGAGCGCGCCTTGCGGGTGTCGATCTCGGAGTCCATCGGATCACCCATCCGCAGTTCCAGGCGGGTGGCGGACTGGTCACGCACCTGGGCGGAGAGCTCCACCCAGCGGGTGGTGGTGATGAGCAGGTGGATGCCGTAGTTGAGGCCGCGGGCGGCGAGTTCGTTGAACTTGGGGATCAGGTCGTCGTAGTCCTGGCGGACCGTGGACCAGCCGTCGACCACCATGAACACGTCACCGAAGGGCTCGTCGGGGAATTCTCCCGCGGCCCGGCGCCGCCGGTAGGACTGCATGGAGTCCAGGGTGTGGTCGACGAAGAACTGCTCGCGGCGGGCAAGCAGCGTCATCACCTCGGCGACGGCCCGGTAGACCCGCTCCGGGTTGAGCCGCGCCGCGACCCCGCCGACGTGCGGAAGACCGGCGAGCTGCGAGAGCCCGCCGCCGCCGAAGTCCAGGCAGTAGAACTGGACCTCGGCGGGGGTGTGGGTCAGGGCGAGGGCGCCGATCAGGGTGCGGGCCACGGTGGACTTGCCGCTCTGCGAACCGCCCGCGACGGCGATATGGCCGCCGGCCCCGGACAGGTCCACGACCAGCGGGTCGCGGCGCTGCTCGAAGGGCTTGTCCACCAGGCCGACCGGGACCCGCAGCTTGCCGGTGCCGGGCCAGTTGCCCGCACTCAGGCCGCGCTCGGGGTCGGGGGCGACGCCGGACAGCAGGTCGTCCAGCGGCGAGGGCTCGGCGAGCGGCGGCAGCCACACCCGGTGCGCGGCCGGACCGGCGTCGCGCAGCCGGTCGAGGGCCACGTCGAGCAGGGTCTCCTCGGGGCCGTTCTCCTCGGCCTCCGGCTCCGGCTCCGGCGCGGCCTCCAGGGTGCGCGGCACCACCCAGCCGCTGGTCCAGGGCACCACCTGGCTGGCCACCCGGGCCTGTACGACCGCGCCGGTGCGCCGGGCGTAGGTGCCGGAGGAGTAGGCGGCCCGGAAGCGGGTCAGGGCCTCCACGCCGGACTTCAGGAAGCCGCTGCCGGGCTGGGCGGGCAACTGGTAGGCGTCCGGCACGCCCAGGACGCCCCGGCTCTCCATCGCCGAGAAGGTGCGCAGACCGATGCGGTACGAGAGGTGGCTCTCCAGCTGGTGCATGCGGCCCTCGTCCAGGCGCTGCGAGGCCAGCAGGAGGTGCACGCCCAGGGAGCGGCCGAGGCGGCCGATCATCACGAACAGGTCCATGAACTCGCGGTGCGCGGAGAGCAGTTCGCTGAACTCGTCGACCACCACGAACAGGCTGGGCAGCGGGGCGAGGCCGGCCCCGGCGGCGCGGGCGCGCTCGTACTCCAGGGCGGAGGTGTAGTTGCCGGCCGAGCGCAGCAGTTCCTGGCGGCGCATGAGTTCGCCGTGCAGGGCGTCCTGCATGCGCTCCACCAGGGCGACCTCGTCGGCGAGGTTGGTGATGACGGCGGAGGTGTGGGGGAGTTCCTCCAGGCCCAGGAAGGTGGCGCCGCCCTTGAAGTCGACCAGGATGAAGTTGAGGGTCTCCGAGGAGTTGGTCAGGGCCAGGCCCAGGACGAGGGTGCGCAGGAGTTCGCTCTTGCCGGAGCCGGTGGCGCCGATGAGCATGCCGTGCGGGCCCATGCCTCCCTGCGCGGACTCCTTGATGTCGAGTTCCACCGGGCGGCCGTCCACGCCCACCGCGATCGGCACCCGAAGGCGGGCGGCGCCGGTGTTGCGCGCGAAGAGGGCCTGCGGGTCGTGCCGGTGCAGGTCGGGAATGCCGAGCAGGGTGGTCAGTTCGACGTCGGAGTCCAGGGGCTGCGCGATGTCGCTGCCCAGGCTGATGCGGCGGCTGGTGAGCAGCCGGGCCAGTGACTCGGCGCCGTGCGGGCCGAGGCGGTCGGGCCGGCCGAGCGGTACGGAGCGCTCCTTGCGGCTGCGGTCGGTGCGCACCAGGCTGACCTGGTCGGGGCCCGCGGTCAGCCGCAGCGTGTTGCGGCCGGGGCGCCAGCGCAGCGCGCCGGAGACGTCCAGGATCAGGGCGTTGCGGTATCCGTGTCCCTCCCAGCGGTGGCCCTCGGGGACGCTCACGCCGTCCAGGACGACGACCGTGTAGGGCTCGTCGCGGCCGGGGCGGGCGTCGGGGTCGAAGCCGGGGCGCTCGGCGAACTCGGCGCCAAGCAGGTCGTCGAGCTCGGTGAGGTCGGCGGTGATCCGCCGTACCTGTCCCGCGCCGTCCTCCTCGTAGGGGTGCAGGGTGTGCGGCAGCCACTTGGCCCACTCCCAGTCGGGGCGGCGCTCGTCGCTGACGCAGAAGGCGATCCACAGCTCCTCGGGCGCGTGGAACACCGCGAGCTGGCCGAGCATGGCGCGGACCAGGGCGCGTACCGCCTCGGTGCCTGCGGTCTGTCCGGCGCTCTCCTCGGTGGTTTCCTCGGCGTCTTCCTCGGCGCGGAGCAGGACCCTGGCGGAGGAGCGCAGGTAGAGGCCCAGGGGCTGGCCGGGGATCGTGGAGTAGGCGCGGATGAAGCGGCGCAGGGCGTGCGCGCAGAGGGGTTCGAGGTCCTCCACCGGGCGGGTGGAGACCGGGTTGAGGGCGAGGGCGAGCTGCTGTTCGCCCACCGCGAGACGTATCTCACCGAAGTCCTCGTCGCCGGGGCGGCGTTCCCACAGCCGTGAGGTGCGGGCCAGGGAGCGCAGCGAGGCGGGCTCCGGGTGGCGCCAGGCCAGGGCCCGCTGCTGCTCGGCGATGGTGGCCCGGACCCGCTTGCGGGTCTGGGCGAGGTAGCGGAGGTAGTCGCGGCGCTCGCCCTTCAGGCGCTGCTTGCGCTCGCTGGACTTGCGCATGAGCTGGCCCAGGAGCATCGCACCGGCGGAGAGCGCCATGACGCCCATCGCCAGATACATGAAGACGCCGTTCCCGCCGCCGGGGCGCAGGAACATCAGCATCATCGACACCGACATGAGCGCCATCGGGAGATAAGTCCATATGGCCGAGGTGTCCGGAACTGTCTCGGAGAGGACCGGCGGTTCCTGAAGGGTCAATTGTCCCTCGGGCATCTCCGGCCCGCGCCTGCGGGCCGGACGGCGAAACAGCACCACACTCAAGGAACAGAACCTCCGCTTTACTGGCTTTCAGGCCCGCAGCGAATACCGGGGCGCTCGGGGACGGGAATGACCGCACCATGCTGATTCTCCGGGACCCGCATGACGCGGTGAACGCCGGGTGAATGGTTCGGGAGGATAGCGGGGGAGAGGCAACTCCCGTGACGGACAACGGGGAGAGGCAACTCCGGTGATGGGCAACTCTCTTCCGGTCTCTTCCGGACAATGCGTCCGGACCGCAGCACGACCCGGTGGGCGTAGGCAGTAGTCTGCATTCACGGAACGTGCCCTGTCCACGCGGGGAGGTGTTCGCGGTTCGCGCGGACACAATTCTCTTGTCCGGCACCCATGTTCCCGGCCGCGCGGGTCTTCCGTACTATTCGCGCGTCCTCACTCA
>NZ_JBNNJZ010000106.1:0-20115 GCF_050270335.1 Streptomyces sp. NPDC059900 | reverse complement strand
GTGCTTGTAGGCCTCGTCGGCCGATTCGTACTCGACCTTGTCCACGACGGGCATCTTGTCCAGGTCGACCTTGACCTGTTCCTTCTGCTCGTTCGTGACGGCGCCCTTGGCGCACTTCGGGTCCTGCTCCGCGTCGGCCTTGTTGCAGAGGAAGATCGAGACGTTGACCTTGTCGTACCAGAAGCCCTTCATCGTGCTCACCTGGTCACGCATGAGCAGCGAGCCGCCGAACAGGGCGAGCGAGAGGGCCACGGAGACGACGACCGCGAAGGTCATCGTGAGATTACGGCGGAGACCGACGCCGATCTCCGACAGGACGAACTGGGCGCGCATGGCGTCCTTTCAGTGGATCAGTACGGGTCGTCAGTGCTGGTAGCCGTAAACGCCGCGCGACTGGTCGCGGACGAGACGGCCCTTCTCCAGCTCGATGACCCGCTTGCGCATCTGGTCCACGATCTGCTGGTCGTGGGTCGCCATGACGACGGTCGTGCCGGTCCGGTTGATCCGGTCGAGCAGCTTCATGATGCCGACCGACGTCTGCGGGTCGAGGTTGCCGGTCGGCTCGTCGGCGATCAGGAGCTTGGGGCGGTTGACGAAGGCTCGCGCGATCGCCACCCGCTGCTGCTCACCGCCGGAGAGCTCGCCGGGCATCCGGTCCTCCTTGCCGCCGAGGCCGACGAGGTCGAGGACCTGGGGCACGGACTTGCGGATCTCGCCGCGGGACTTGCCGATGACCTCCTGCGCGAAGGCGACGTTCTCGCCGACGGTCTTGTTCGGAAGGAGACGGAAGTCCTGGAAGACGGTGCCCAACTGGCGCCGCATGTGCGGCACCTTGAAGTTGGAGAGGCGCGCGAGGTCCTTGCCGAGGACGTGCACCTGGCCGTGGCTGGTGCGCTCCTCGCGCAGGACCAGCCGCAGGAAGGTGGACTTTCCGGAGCCGGAGGAGCCCACCAGGAAGACGAACTCGCCCTTCTCGATCTCCAGAGAGACATCCCGGAGGGCGGGCCGGGTCTGCTTGGGGTAGGCCTTGGAGACGTTGTCGAATCGGATCACGGATGCACCACGGGTCGCCGGGGGTAGGTGAGCGTGACCATACGCGAAGCCGGTACGAGAGCGCAGTCAGCGTCCTGAGTTGCGCGAATTGTCGCGGATATACCACGGAACGTAACAGCCGGAAACCGACGAGGACGGGCGGGCCGCGCCGAAACTCGTGGAAGCTGGCACAGTGGTAGGGGGAACGGTTGAGTTCCCCCTAGCGTTGGGCAGGCTGTGACTGTGCGGGAGGAGGAGCGCATGACCTACGACAGGTTGGTGTGCGCGAACTGCGCGGCGCCCGTGAGCGAAGGCCGCTGCCCCGTGTGCCGGGCCAATCGCGAGCGCATGCAGCAAGAGGGGCCGTTCGGCGGCCTCAGCCCTGCGGCTCTGATAGGGGTGCTCGTCGTGCTGATAGCGGCGGTGGCCCTGCTGGCGCACCAGACCGCTTAGCGCGCCCCACAGGCGCGCGCAAGGACGCAGGAAGGGCCCGGAGCTGGCTGCTCCGGGCCCTTCCTTCATGTCGTGCCGTGCTGTGTGGTGCCGGTGCCTGCTATCAGGCAGCGGCGCCGCGGTTGCCGACGAAGCGCGGCAGAACGCGGAAGCCGATGCCGCCGGCGATCATCGTCGCGGCGCCGATCAGCAGGAACGTGGTCTCGGCGGCGCCCGTCTCGGCGAGCTCGCCCTTGTCGGCCTTGTCACCCTGCTCGACCGGGGCGGAGCCCGTGTCGGTCAGGCTGTCCTTGCCCTTGCCCTGCTCGACGGGGTTGGAGCCGCCGTCGGGGTCGTTGTCGTTGCCGCCGGTTCCGTTGCCGCCGGTTCCGTTGCCGTTACCGGGGTCGCTGGGGCCCTCGGTGGGCGTGCTCGGGTCCGTCGGGTCCTCGGTACCGGGGTCCGTCGGGTCCTCGGTGGGCTCCGTGGGCTCCTCGGTGGGCTCGGTCGGCTCCTCGGTGGGCTCCGTGGGCTCCTCGGTCGGCTCCGTCGGGTCCTCGGTGGGCTCCGTCGGGATCTCCGTGGGGTCCTCGGTCGGCTCGTCCTCGCCGATGCCGACGTCGACACCGATGCCGTTCTCGTCGGCGCTGGCGCTGGCGCTCGCGCCGCCGAGGTCGACACCGACGTCGAGGGCCGAGGCGGCACCGGCGGCGGTCAGCGAAGCACCGGCGGCGATCACCGCTCCGGCCGCTATGCGCGCTACGCGGATCCGCGTCTTCTTGGTCATCTGGCTGCTACCCCCAGTAGCTGAATCGTCAGTGAGGCAGCGCCCGGGACTGCGTTCGTCGGGAGCGCCGAAATCCGCCCCCACAGATCACACGCGCCCCAGAGATACGCATGCCGCTCGCTAGCCTTTCCAGTTTCCGGAGCATCGTCAAGGTCGTTGCGCCTGCGATGTCGGAAATAACGGCAGTTGACCGGCCTACGGAGATGTGACTGTGACGTAAAAGGCAACTGCCGCCCATTGGGCGGCAGTTGCCTTGTCGATAAAGCGGCGCTTACTTCTCCTGCTGCTTGCGCCAGCGAATTCCCGCTTCCAGGAAACCGTCGATCTCGCCGTTGAAGACGGACTCGGGGTTGCCCACTTCGAACTCCGTGCGCAGGTCCTTGACCATCTGGTACGGGTGCAGGACGTACGACCGCATCTGGTTGCCCCAGGAATTGCCGCCGTCTCCCTTGAGGGCGTTCATCTTCGCCTGCTCCTCCTGGCGGCGGCGCTCGAGGAGCTTGGCCTGGAGGACGTTCATCGCGCTCGCCTTGTTCTGGATCTGCGAGCGTTCGTTCTGGCAGGAGACGACGATGCCGGTCGGGATGTGCGTCAGGCGGACCGCGGAGTCGGTCGTGTTCACGCCCTGGCCGCCGGGGCCCGACGAGCGGTAGACGTCGATGCGCAGCTCGGACTCGTCGATCTCGATGTGGTCGGTCTGCTCGACGACCGGCAGGATCTCGACGCCCGCGAAGGAGGTCTGGCGGCGGCCCTGGTTGTCGAAGGGCGAGATGCGGACCAGGCGGTGCGTGCCCTGCTCGACCGAGAGGGTTCCGTAGGCGTACGGGACCTGGACGGCGAAGGTGGTCGACTTGATGCCGGCCTCTTCCGCGTACGAGGTTTCGTAGAGCTCCGTCTTGTAGCCGTGGCGCTCGGCCCAGCGCAGGTACATGCGCTGGAGCTTCTCGGCGAAGTCGGAGGCGTCGACGCCACCGGCCTCCGCGCGGATGGTGACGAGCGCCTCACGGGCGTCGTACTCCCCGGAGAGGAGAGTGCGGACTTCCATCTCGTCCAGCGCCTTCTTGACGGCCGTGAGCTCGGTCTCGGCCTCGGCGCGGGTGTCCGGGTCGTCCTCCTCCTCGGCCATCTCGAAGAGCACGCTGAGGTCGTCGATGCGACCGCGGAGCGCTTCGGCCTTGCGCACCTCCGCCTGGAGGTGGCTCAGCTTGCTGGTGATCTTCTGGGCCGCTTCCGGGTCGTCCCAGAGGGACGGCGCGGCCGCCTGCTCCTCGAGCGCAGCGATGTCTGCCCTCAGCTTGTCGAGGTCCAGGACGGCCTCGATCGACTCCATGGTCGAGGAGAGGGACTTGAGCTCTTCGGATACATCGACGACTGCCACGGGACCAGCCTAACGGCTGCACGCAAGCGGTCCGGCCTCCCGGCCCGGGGTGCGGAACCCTCCGGCCCCCGGCACCCGGCCCTGCGGGCCCCGCAGCCGCTCGGACCACTCCGGCCCGGCCCGCCTGCCGGCTGCGGCTCGGGCCGGCCCTGTCTCGTGCGTGGGCCCAAGGGCAGCTTGGGTTCCGTTCCTGTCTCGTGCGTCTGCGCGTCGGCTTGGGCTGGTCCTGTCCCGGCGCTTCGCGCCGGACCAGGGTGGGCACAGACAAGGGGCGGACGCGCGGGGCGGGGGCTACGGCGTCGAGGGGGAGGAGTTGTTGGTGTCCTGAGGGCCCGCATCGGCGTCGTCGCCGCTTGTGGCGGCCCAGGTGCCGATGCCTGCCGCGGCCACCAGGACCGCTCCCGCCACGCCGAGCGTGATCCTGCGGCGGCGGGCGGAGGCGCGGTGGCGGGCCGAGCCGGGACGGGCCGCACCGGACGCGCGGGGGGCGCGGGCCGTGCCACGGGCGCCTCCGGCGAGCTCGTCGGGGCCGGGGACGCGCATGGAGGTGTGGGTGTCGCGGTTCGAGTCGGGGGACGACCCGGGGACGAGGGGGACGGCTCCGCGGCGCGGCGCACCCGGCGCGGGCTCCGGCGCGGGCTCCTCCTCCGCCTCCTCGGCGGGCGCCTCCGTGTCCGGCTCGTCCACGTCGAGCGGCGGCATACCCGCCACCAGCGGCTGGAGCTCCCGCAGGCGCGCCGCGAGCTCCGAGGCGCGCAGCCGGGACGCCGGGGCCTTGGCCAGGCACTGGACCATCAGCTGCCAGAGCTCGTCCGGGATGCCGGGCAGCGGCACAACCGTTTCCGTGACGTGCCGGCGCAGGACCGCTCCGGGGTGCCCGCCGCCGAAGGGCGTGAAGCCCGCCAGAAGCTCGTACAGGACGGTGGCGAGTGCGTAGATGTCGACGGCCGCCCGCGGCGGCAGGCCCTCGATGATCTCCGGGGCGAGGTAGTCCGGCGTACCGATGATCTTCGTCGCGCGGGTGCGGCGCGGGGAGTCGATCAGCTTGGCGACGCCGAAGTCCGTGAGGAGCGCGGGGTGCGAGCCGCCGGGGCCCAGCGGTCCCTGCATGTCCAGCAGGACGTTCTCCGGCTTCACGTCACGGTGCACGATCTGCGCCGCGTGCGCCGCCGCGAGGCCGTCCGCCACGTCGGCGACGATCGCCACCGCGGCCTCCGGGGCCAGGCGCCGCTCACGGTCGAGGCGGGTGCGCAGGTCAGTGCCCCGCACCAGGTCCATGACCAGGGCGAGGTCGTTGCCGTCGACCACCAGGTCGTGGACGCCCACCACGCGCGGGTGGTCGAGGCTGAGCAGAGCCGTGCGCTCCTGGACGAAGCGGCCGACGAGCTCCTGGTCGGACGCCAGGTCCTCGCGCAACAGCTTGATGGCGACGGGCCCCTCGGGTCCCTCGCCGAGCCACACCGTGCCGGCGCTGCCCCGCCCGAGGATCTGGTGGGCGGTGTACCGGCTGCCGATCTTGCGTGCCAAGACTGCTCCTACGGATGCGTGTTGGCGACAAAGCTACGCGGCCTTGCCGCCAACCTTCACTCCAGGAGCAGAAATCACCCGCCAGGTGTCGACAAATCCCCAGAGTCGGGAGGGGATTCGCCCACCGCTGACCGCGGAGCCGCTACTTGCCGTTCAGTTTGCCCATCCAGCCGGCGACCGTGTCGTACCAGTCCGTCAGCTGCTCCCAGTAGCCCTTCGTCGTGCCGATCCACTCCTGGAGCGGGCTCAGCTCCCAGACGAGCCAGCTCGCCACGAAGAGGATGACGAGCGTGAAGAGGCACCCCTTGAGGCAGCCCAGACCCGGGATCTTCATCCGGTTCGGGTTCGAGCTCCGCTGCCTGGGCTCGCGCGGCGGCCGTCCGGCGGGCGGCTGCTGGGGCGGGGTCTGCTGCGGCGGCGCGTACTGCTGCGGCTGGTGCTGGGGCTGCTGCTGCGGTGCGTACTGCTGGCGCTGCGGGGGACGCTGCTGCTGCGGCGCGTACTGCTGGGCGCGCTGCGGCTGCTGCTGCGGGCGGGCCACCTGGCGCTGGGGGCGGCGGCGCAGCGGGTCCTGGTTCGGGTCGACGTACGACTGGACCTGCGTCTGTTCGTTGCGGTCGCGGGCCGCCCGCATCTGGTTCTGCCAGGGATGCGGGTCGTTCGGGTCGCCGCCGGGCTGGTTCGGAGGCACCGGCGGCATGACGGCCGTCGGGTCGGCGGCGCCGCGGCCGCCGCTGGGCAGCACCGACGTCGGGTCGGCGTCGCCGTGCCCGGAGCCGGTGTTCTGCATGACGCTCGTCGCGGCGTTCGGGTCGTAGGACCCCGCGTTGTTCGGGAGCACCTGGGTGGGATCGGCGGCTCCGGGCGTGCCCGGCACCATGGCGGGATCCGGGTCGGGCATGAGGAGGGCGCCCACGCCCTCCGCCGCGGCGATCTGCGCGCTGGACGCGTGCACGCCCACGCCGTCCGCGACGGCCCGCAGGCCGCGCGCGAGGTTCTCGGCGCTGGGGCGGTGGTCGGGGTTCTTGCTGAGGCAGCGTTCTATGACCGTCCACAGCGGGTCCGGGACCGTCGAGGGGCGGCGCGGTTCGGCGCTCAGGTGCTGGTGGAGCACTTCGAGGGCCGAGCCGCCGCCGAAGGGCGGGCTGCCGGTGACGAGCTCGTACAGCAGGATGCCCGCGCCGTAGATGTCGACGGCGCTGGTCTGCGGGCGGCCCTCGGCGGACTCGGGCGCCACGTACGCGGGCGTGCCGACGAATTCGTGGGTGCGGGTCAGGCCCGGCGAGTCGGCGAGGCGCGCGATGCCGAAGTCGGTGAGCATCGGGTGCAGCGAGCCGTCGGCGTCCTGCTTGAGCAGGACGTTCGCGGGCTTGAGGTCCCGGTGCACGACTCCGTCCGCATGGCTCGCGGCGAGGGCGTCGGCGATCTGGGCGGTCATCAGGGCCGCCCCGACCGGCGTGAACGGGCCGTTCTCGCGGAGGTAGCGGTGCAGGTCGGGGCCTTCGACCAGGTCCATGACCAGGGCGAGGAGCTCCCCCTCGACGACCAGGTCGCGGGTCCGCACGATGTTCGGGTGCGTGAGCCTGAGCAGGACTGATCGCTCGCGCAGGAAGCGCATCACGATGTCCGCGTCGTTGGCGAGCTCCTCCTTGAGAACCTTGATCGCGACGGTCTCGCCGGGCTGGCCGGGAACCGCTGCTTCCGCACCTGCGGTCTCGCGCTGGCGGGCTCGCCAGACGGTGCCCGTGGCGCCGCGCCCGAGCGGCTCCTCGAGCAGGTACTTGCTGCCTACCGGCCGCACGTCATGCTCCCTGCTGATCTGCTGATCTGGCTGGTCTGTCGGGACCCGGCTACCCGCCGGAAGATGTTCCGACCCACTGTAGTGCCGCCGAACGGGGCACCGGCCGGTCTCATTCCGACCCGGTCGCCGGGTGACCGGATAGCTGTTCGGTGGAAAGACGCTCCAGTGTGGACGTTGGTTGCCGATGGGCGTCGAATTGACCTTCGTCACGATGCGATGACGGGCGATCGCAACGGTTCAAGCAGGCACTTTTCCGAGCAGAGCCGACCAATCAAGATCACTTAATGGTGGCCGCCGGGCGTGTTGTCAGTGGCAGGTGCGAAGATGCCTTCTTGTTACTGGCCGACGTGGCCGTGTGCGGTGGGGGGAATCACAGCGCGAGTACAGCGCGAGTCCCCGTGCCCGGCGGCAAGGGCAGAAGGGACCGCTGACGGCGATGCAGATCCGGCTGACCGTCCTCGGGCCGCGCAGCGGCCAGACCGCCGAGTCCGAAGGCCGCCCTGCCGTGCCGCGCGGCGCCTGCGACGTGCTGGTCACCGCCCCTGCCGGAACCGCGCTCGCCACCGTCGCATCGGGCCTCGCGGCTGCCGTCGCGGGCGGCGAAGGACCCGTCGTCCTGTACGCGGAGTCGGAGCGCCTCGACGCCCAGCGCTGCACCGTCGGGGAGCCCCCGCTGATCGACGGAGCGGTGCTCTCGCTCGGCTCCCCCGCCGAGCCCGGCCCCGAACCGGCCTCGGCCGCCGCCCAGTTGCACGTGGTCGCGGGACCCGACGCGGGCGGGGTGCACCTCCTGCACGGCGGCCAGATCCGCGTGGGCCGCTCCGCCGACGCGGACGTCCCGCTGGACGACCCGGACGTCTCGCGGCTGCACTGCGCGGTGACGCTCGCCCCGGACGGCCAGGTCACCGTCACGGACCTGGGCTCCACGAACGGCACGACGGTGGACGGCCGCGACATCACCGACCGCCCGGTGCGCCTGGCCCCCGGCTCCCTGCTGCGCCTGGGCGAGTCCGCGCTGCGGCTGACCGCCGGGGACGGGACGGGCGGCACGCTGGCCACGGCGCCGGACGGCGAGGGGCACGTGCGCGTGCGGGTCACCGCGAGCGGCGACGCCCCCCGGAACACTCTCCCGGAAGAGGGGCCCGCACCCTCCGGCGGCACCCACCACGCGTACGGCTCCGCCGCCTTTCCCGGCGCGGGTGACGGCGGCCGGGGCACGTCATACGCAACGGAGGGGGCGTACGGCCAGCCATCCTTCGCCGATGCCCCGGTCGTGCCCCAGCAGGGCGGCGCCCCGGACGCCGAGAGCACCCGCACCGGCACCCCCGCGCGCGGGACGACCGTGCCCCGCAACCTCCGCAGGCGCGGCGGCCTCTCGGCCTGGGCCCGGCGGCTCACGGGCGCCCGCGACGAGGAGTACGGCCCGGACGGCCCCGAAGACGATCCGTACGGGACGGGGAGCCACACCGTCTCCCCGCAACCGGCGGGACCCACCCCCGAGGACCTCGCGGTGGCCGCAGCCGCGCGGACCCCGGAGTCCTGGCCCGATCCCGCGGCCCTGCTGCTCACCGCGCTCGGCCCCGGCCCCCGGCTCTGGGAACGCGGCCCCGGCCACCCCGAGGCCCTCGCGGTCCGGCTCGGCACGGTCGACCGCACGGCCCCGGACGAGCGCGGACTGCTGCCCGCCGTCCCCGTGACGGTCAGCCTGCGCGAGGCGGGGGCGCTCGGCCTCGCGGGACCGCGCGGGCGGCTCACGGGGCTCGCCCGTGCCGTCGTCGCCCAGCTCGCAGCCATGCACTCCCCCGACGCCCTGGAGATCGTGCTGCTCAGCACGGACCGGGCACGGCCCGTCCAGGAACGCACTGCCGAGTGGTCCTGGCTCGGCTGGCTCCCGCATCTGCGGCCCACGCACGGCCAGGACTGCCGTCTCCTCCTTGCCTACGACCGCGAGCAGGCCACCGCCCGCACCGACGAGCTGCTGCGGCGCCTCGACGACCACGCGGCGGACAAGGCGTCCGCCGCAGCCGCCGACAGCGCCGGCGACGGCCTCCTCGACGCCGGGCCCCGCGCCGTGGTCGTGGTGGACGGCGATCCCGGCTCCGCCGGGCTGCGGGAAGCCGTGGCGCGCCTCGCGCGCGAAGGGGCCGACGCCGGGATCCATGTCGTCTGCCTGGCGGAGACGCCCGCCGCGTCACCCGCGTCGCCGGTCTCCGCCACGTATGAAGCCGCCTGCTCCGTGTCGCCGGCCTTCCGCGCGTGCGGCGCCGTCGCGCTGCTCAGCGGCGACGTGGCCACCGCGCTGCGGCTGCTGCGCACCGTGGACGGGCAACCCGCCGGGCACGGCACGGTCGCCGCGGTGGACGCGGTGTCTCAGGCCTGGGCCGAGCGGTTCGCCCGCGCCCTGGCGCCTTTCCGTACGGACGGGGCGCCCGGCGACGGGCACGCGCGCGTGTCCGCCCCATTGCCTCAAATGGCGCGTTTGCTCGACGAGTTGGGGCTCGCCCGGGCCACCCCCGCGTCCCTGATGGCGCGGTGGGCCGCCGCGGCCGACGACGCGGAGGCGCTGGGCGGGCGGGCCTGGGCCGTGCTCGGGGCGGGGCCGCGCGGGCCTGTGGTCATGGACCTCGCCGCCGAGGGCCCGCATGTCCTGGCCGAGGGCCCTTCGGGGAGCGGCCGTACGGAACTGCTGCGCTCCATCGCCGCCTCGCTGGCCGCTGCGGAGCGGCCCGACCGGCTCGGCATGGTCCTGATCGACGGACGGGACAGCACCGGGAGCGGGGGCAGCGGGACGAACGGAGCGAACATACGGCTGGTCGAAGGCCTCGCGGTCTGTATGGACCTGCCGCATGTCACGACGCATCTCGCCGCCAACGACCCCGTGCGCATGCGGGAGTTCGCCCAGTCCCTGACCGCCGAGCTGAAGCGGCGTGCCGAGCTGCTGGGGCGGCTCGGGTTCGCGGAGTGGCATGCGCAGGCAGCTGCCGGCGGGGGCGCCTTGATCAGCGGGGTCGGCGGGATCGCAGACGGCGGCGCGGGTGATCTTGAGGCGCCGCCGAGTTCCACGATGCGGCTGCGGCCTGCGGCTGCCGCGCGCAAGGGGATCGAGCCGGGGCCTCCGCTGCCTCGGCTCGTCGTGCTCGTCGACGACTTCGACGCGCTGCTTTCGCCCGCCCTCGGGTCGCCGGGGCGGCCTGCCGCGGGGTCCGTCGTGCGGGCGCTCGAAGCCGTGGCCAGGGACGGGGAGCGGCTCGGGGTCCATCTGATTGCCACCACCGCGAGCGGTGAGCGGACCCCCGGGACCGAGCTGGGGCGGCGGGCCGCGCTGCGGGTCGCGCTGGACGCCGTTGCTCCGGGACCGGAGGAGCCTGCCCCCGGCCGCGGGGAGCTGCGTACCGCCGAGGGGCGGGTGAGTCCCTTCCAGGCGGGGCGGGTCACCGGGCGCATTCCGCGTACGTCCACGCTGCGGCCCACCGTCGTTCCGCTGGAGTGGGAGCGGATGGGGGATCCGCCGGCGCGGCGGCCCGTCCGTGAACTCGGCAACGGTCCGACCGACTTGGCGTTGCTCGCCAGCGCGCTGGAGCGGGCCGCCCGATCCGTTGCCGCGGATCAGGTGCCGTCCCTTTTGTAGCTCTGCATCGCTGCCGTAGCCGGGCGCCTGGCTACGACTCCCAGGTCATGACGGCACGTCACAACGCCATCACGATCACCCAGTTGTCATGGTTGGCGCTCTTGCCGCCTCTCCCCGGGCGGGCGTAGACAGGCCGCACGGACTCGCCAGGGATGAGAACGGGGCAGTGATGCGCAGCACTCTTCGTACACGCAGGGCACCGCACCACCGGCGTACCACCGCCAAATTCGCCGCGGCCTTCGTCGCGGGCGCGCTCGCGCTCTCCGTCACCGCATGCGGCGGCGACGGAGACGACGACGGGGACGGCGGGGACAAGGGCGGCGGCAAGGAGAGCGCCGCCGCGGTCGAACTGCCCAAGCTGGACGGGCAGACCGTGTCCGTCGCCGCCGTATGGGGCGGCTCGGAGCGGAAGGTCTTCCTCAAGGTTCTCGACGAGTTCGAGAAGCGGACCGGGGCCAAGGTCACCTTCGTACCCGCCCAGGACCCGATCATCAGCTTCCTGGAGTCGAAGGTCGCGGGCGGCGCGCCGCCGGACGTCGCGATGCTTCCGCAGGTCGGCGCGATCGAGCAGGCCGTGCAGAACAAGTGGGCCAAGCCCGTCGGACCCGAGGCGCAGAAGCAGCTCGACAAGAACTACGCGAAGGGCTGGCAGGACCTCGGCGCCGTCGACGGCAAGCAGTACGGCGTGTACTTCAAGGCCGCCAACAAGTCGCTTGTCTGGTACAACACCCAGGTCTTCGACAACGCGGGCGCCAAGGCCGCCAAGACCTGGGACGACTTCATGAAGACGGCCCAGACGGTGTACGACTCCGGCGTACCGCCGATCTCGGTCGCGGGCGCCGACGGCTGGACCCTCACCGACTGGTTCGAGAACATCTACCTCTCGCAGGCGGGCCCGGAGAAGTACGACCAGCTCGCCAAGCACGAGATCAAGTGGACGGACCCCTCCGTGAAGGAGGCGCTGACCACGCTCGGCGAGGTCTTCGGCACGAAGGGCTTCGTCGCGGGCGGCGCCAAGGGCGCGCTGCAGACCGAGTTCCCCGCATCGGTCAAGCAGACCTTCACCGGCGGCGACCAGCCCAAGGCGGGCATGGTCTTCGAGGGCGACATGGTCTCGCTGCCGATCTCGGAGACGAAGGCCGAGATAGGCACCGACGCCAAGGTGTTCCCGTTCCCCGCGGTCGGCGACGACTCCCCCGCGGTGGTCGGCGGTGACGCGGCGGTGGCCCTGAAGGACAGCAAGGGCGCCCAGGCACTGCTCACCTACCTCGCCTCGCCGGACTCGGCCGAGATCTGGGCGGAGGCGGGCGGCTTCGTGTCGCCGAACAAGAGCCTCGACCTGGCGGCGTACCCGAACGACGTGCAGCGGAGCATCGCCAAGGCGCTGATCGCGGCGGGCGACGACATCCGCTTCGACATGTCCGACCAGGCCCCGCAGGCCTTCGGCGGCACCCCCGGCAAGGGCGAGTGGAAGGCGTTGCAGGACTTCCTGACGAACCCGAAGGACGTCGAGGGCACGCAGAAGGCGCTGGAGACGTCTGCCGCCGCGGCCTACAAGGACTGAGCGGTGGCGTCCGCGAACGCCGGGGGCGCGCCCGATGCGGTGCTGCCCCCGGCCCCCCGCCGCAAGAGCGTGACCGGCACGCGCAAGGGCATGGCGGTGCTCTTCCTGCTGCCCGCCCTGGTGCTGCTCGGCGCTCTGGTCCTGTACCCCATCGGGTACTCCGTCTTCCGCAGCTTCTTCGACAAGTCGGGCGACTTCACGGCGTTCGGCAACTACAAGACGCTGTTCACGGACGACACCATCCTCACCGCGGTCAAGAACAACGCGATCTGGATCGTCGTCGCCCCGACCCTGGCGACGGGGCTCGGCCTGATCTTCGCCGTGCTCACCGAACGGATCCGCTGGGGAACGGCGTTCAAGCTGGTCATCTTCATGCCGATGGCCATCTCTATGCTGGCGGCCGGCATCATCTTCCGGCTCGTGTACGAGTCGGACCCCGACCGGGGTGTCGCCAACGCCGTCATGGTGGGGGTGCACGACACGTTCAACGAGTCGTCCGCCTTCCCGCAGGCGCATCCCAGTACGGAGTCGCCGCTGAAGGCGGCGGCCGGCGGCGCCTTCATCACGCGAAAGCCGGTGAGCGCGGGCACTCCGGTGGTGCTGCCGCTGACCGGTGTCGCGCCGGACAACATGCCGGACGGCGCCGAGTCCGCCGCCGCCGCGAAGCCGGACCCCGACAAGGTCACCGGCACGGCGTGGCAGGACTTCACGCGGGGCAAGGGCCGGGGCGAGGTGAACGCCCCGGACAAGGCCGAGTTCGGCTATGCCGGTATCAAGATCCAGGCGGTCAAGGACGGCAAGGTGGTGGCGACCGCCGAAGCGGCGGCCGACGGCACCTTCGCGCTCCCCAAGGAGGCCGACGGGGCGCAGCTGCGCTTCCCCGCGTCGAACTTCCGCGAGCCGTACAACGGCGTGGACTGGCTCGGCCCCTCCCTCATCACGCCCGCGGTCATCGGCTCGTACCTGTGGATCTGGGTGGGCTTCGCGATGGTCCTGATCGCGGCCGGTCTCGCGAGCGTGCCGCGTGAACTCCTGGAGGCGGCGCGCGTGGACGGCGCCAACGAATGGCAGGTGTTCCGCAGGATCACGGTGCCGATCCTCGCCCCCGTCCTCGCGGTGGTGGCGGTCACGCTGATGATCAACGTACTGAAGATCTTCGACCTGATCTTCATCATCCCGCCGAACTCGTCGAAGGACGACGCGAACGTCCTGGCGCTCCAGCTCTACAACTCCGCGTTCCTCGACAAGGATTCGGGCGTGGCGAGCGCGATCGCCGTACTGCTCTTCCTCCTCGTGATCCCGGTGATGCTTTTTAACGTCCGGCGACTTCGGCGGGAAGGACGACGATGACCACCCAAGTCGAAGCGGTGAAGGCCGAGCGGTCGCTCGGGGGGCGGATCGCGTCCGTCCTGAGCGGCACCGCCGTACGCGTCTTCCTCGTCGTCGTGGCGCTGTTCTGGCTGGTGCCGACGGTCGGGCTGCTGCTCGGCTCGCTGCGGACCTCCGAGGACATGGCCGAGAGCGGCTGGTGGAAGGTCTTCAGCGCGCCGTCCCAGATGACCCTGGACAACTACACGAACCTCCTCAAGGACGAGACGATCACCGACTCGATCCTGTCCAGCATCATGATCACCGTCCCGGCGACACTGCTCGTCGTGATCATCGGGTCGCTGGCCGGATACGCCTTCGCGTGGATGGAGTTCCCGGGCCGCGACTGGTGGTTCCTCGGGGTCGTCGGGCTGCTCGTGGTCCCCGTACAGGTGGCACTGCTTCCCGTCTCGAAGATCTTCGGCGCGATCGGGATCTTCGAGACGACGATCGGCGTGGTCGTCTTCCACGTGGCCTTCGGCCTGCCGTTCGCGATCTTCCTCCTGCGGAACTTCTTCGCGGAGATCCCCCGCGAACTCCTGGAGGCCGCCCGCCTGGACGGCGCCGGTGAACTGCGGCTCTTCTTCCGGGTGGTGATGCCGCTCGGCGCACCCGCGATCGCCTCGCTCGGCATCTTCCAGTTCCTCTGGGTCTGGAACGACATGCTGATCGCGCTGATCTTCGCCGACTCCGAGAGCCCGCCGATCACGGTCGCGCTCCAGCAGCAGGTGCGGTCCTTCGGCGACAACGTGCAGATCCTGGCGCCCGGCGCGTTCATCTCGATGGTGATCCCGCTGGCCGTGTTCTTCGCCTTCCAGCGGCAGTTCGTGTCCGGCGTGATGGCGGGCGCGGTCAAGTAACGCGGGCAGGTGACGCGGCCGGGAGACAAGTCCCCGACGGCATCCGCCGTACGGGCTCATATGTTCGACGGGTGAGGCGGCCTCCGACCGGGGGCCGCCTCACCCGCGTCCGCTCCCCCGCATCCCCCGTATGCCTCGTTCGACGTAACCCGACCGGCCGCCGGGGCGTTTTCGGGCAGTATGCCCGCGTCGACCCATGGATGTGCCTTGCCCCGGTTCAGTGTCATCGTGCCCGTGTACAAGGTGCAGGCATATCTGCACGCATGCCTTGAATCGGTGCTGCGCCAGTCGTTCACGGACCTGGAACTGATCGTGGTCGACGACTGCTCGCCCGACGCGTGCGGCGCCCTCATCGACGAGTGCGCGGCCCGTGACACCCGCGTGACGGCCGTCCACCTCACGGAGAACGTCGGCCTGGGCAGGGCGCGCAACGCGGGCATGGAGCACGCCACCGGCGACTACCTGATCTTCCTGGACAGCGACGACACCCTCACACCGGACTCCCTGCACGCGATCTCCGACCGCATCAAGGAGACGGACGAGCCGGACGTCCTGATCTACGACTACGCGCGCACGTTCTGGTCGGGCGAGGCGGTCCGCAACCAGTTCGCGGGCCTCCTGAAGGAAGACGGCAGCACCGCCTTCCCGCTGAGCGAGAGACCCGGCCTCCTCAGGCTCCTGATGGTCGCCTGGAACAAGGCGTACCGCCGCGACTTCATCGAGCGCGAGGCCTTCACCTTCCCGCCCGGCCTCTACGAGGACACGCCCTGGACCTACCCGGTCCTGATGAAGGCGGGCACCATCGCCACCCTCGACCGGGTCTGCGTGCACTACCTCCAGCGCCGCCGCGGCAGCATCCTGCGCACCACCACCCGCCGGCACTTCGACATCTTCGAGCAGTACGAGCGGGTCTTCGCGTTCCTCGACCAGCACCCGGAGCTCTCGCTCGCCTGGCGCTCCCTCCTCTTCCGGCGGATGGTCGACCACCTCACCACCGTCTTCACCAAGCGCGACCGCCTCCCGCGCGGCAGCCGCCCCGAGTTCCTGCGCAAGGCCCGCACCCACTACCGCCGCTACCGCGCCCCCGGCGCCCGCCTGCGCCCCCGCACCCGCCTGCGGCACGGCCTGGTGCGCCTGGGCACCCACCGCACCTACCGCACCCTGTGGACGGCCCTGCGCCTGCGGACCAGGGCCGGGCGGTACGCGGCCACCGCGCGCCGCCGCACCAAGGGCGCCGCCCTCCAGCTGCACTACCGCATCCAGCTGTGCCTGCCGGTGCGCGCCGACCGCGCGGTCTTCGCCTCGTACTGGGGGCGCGGCTACGGCTGCAACCCCGGCGCCCTGGAAGCCGCGCTGCGCGAGCACGCCCCGCACATCCGCACCGCGTGGATCGCCGACCCGGCCCACCACCACACGCTGCCGACGGCGACCCGCAGGCTCCGCCCCGGCACGGCCGCGTACTGGACGGCGCTCGCCCGCTCCAAGTACCTGGTCAACAACGTGAACTTCGACCGAAGACTCGTCAAACGCCGCGGCCAGGTCATGATCCAGACCCAGCACGGCACGCCCCTGAAGCTGATGGGCCTCGACCTCCAGGACCGCCCGGCCGCCGCCCGCGGCATGGACTTCGCGGCCCTCCTGCGCAACGCCGACAAATGGGACTACGTCCTGTCCTCGAACCGGCACTCCACCCTGATCTGGGAGCGCGTCTTCCCCGCCTCCTTCACGACCCTGGAGTACGGCTACCCGCGCAACGACATCTACCAGCGGGCGACCTCCGCCGACGTGGCCCGCATCCGCGAGTCCATCGGCATCCCCCGCGGCACCACCGCCATCCTCTACGCGCCCACCCACCGCGACTACCGCCACACCCAGCTGCGCTCCCTCGACCTGGAGCGGCTGCTGCACAACCTCGGCCCGCGCTTCGTCGTCCTGACCCGCGCCCACCACTCGTACGGGGCACCCCTCGCCCCCTCCTCGGACCGCCTGATCGACGTGTCCGACCACCCCAGCGTCGAGTCGCTCTGCCTGGCCTCCGACGCCCTGGTCACCGACTACTCCTCGCTGATGTTCGACTACGTCAACCTCGACCGCCCCGTCGTCCTGCACGCCGAGGACCAGCAGGCGTACGAGGCGGCCCGCGGGACCTACTTCGACGTGCGCGAGTTCCCGCCCGGCGCCGTCGCGCGCGACCAGGACGAACTCACCGACATCTTCGTCACCGGGCACTGGCGCGGCTCGCGCTCGGCGCAGCTGCGCGCGGCGTTCCGAGACCGCTTCTGCGTGTACGACGACGGTCGGGCCGCTGAACGGGTTGTGAGGCATGTGGTGCTCGGTGAGACCGGGGGCCTACCGTCGGTGGCGCCACTCGCGGACCGGCACCCGGTGCCGGCCGCGGGAGCGGCCGGCGAGCCGCTGCCGCGGGCCGACGCCTCCCGGCCCGCTCCGCGCCCGTAGCCGAACCGTCCTCCTCCCCCCAGCCCCGGGACCAGACATGCAGAACGCCTCAGCCACCACGTCCCCGACCGACCAGCTGCCCCGGCCGCGCGGCCTCTCCGACGTGAAGGGCTGGTTCCACCCCGTCGACCAGGTGCTCTTCGACTGGATCCTGGGCCGTCAGCTCGACCGGGCGCAGCGGGGTGACCTCGTGGAGCTCGGCGCGTACCTGGGCAAGAGCGCCATCTTCATGGGTACGTACCTGCGCGCGGACGAGACGTTCACGGTCTGCGACCTCTTCGACTCCCCCGCCCCCGACAAGGCCAACTCCGCCGAGATGGGCCGCTCGTACGCCACGCTCACGCGCCGCGCCTTCGAGGCCAACTACCGCTCCTTCCACGAGGATCTGCCGCAGATCGTCCAGGAGCCGTCCTCCGGGATCACCGCGCACGTGGCGGCGGACAGCTGCCGCTTCGTGCACATCGACGCCTCGCATCTGTACGAGCACGTCCACGCGGACATCGCCGCCGCCCGCGAACTCCTGGGCACGGACGGGATCGTGGTGCTCGACGACTTCCGGGCCGAGCACTGTCCGGGCGTGGCCGCGGCGACCTGGGGCGCCGTGGCAAGCGCCGGGCTCAAACCGCTGTGCATCACGGCCACGAAGTTCTACGGCACGTGGGGCGCCTACGACGAGATCCACGCCGATCTCGCCGCGTTCCTCAAGGAGCGGGACGACATGTGGCACGGCGCCGAGGAGGTCGCGGGCTTCCCGATGATCCGCATCAGCGGCAAGAAGGCGAAATCCCCGGAGCAGCCGGCCTCACGCCACGCGAACGAGCCCGTCCCGCAGCTGCCGGACAGGCCCGCCGCCGGGGCGGGAAGCCGGGCAAGGGGCCTGCTGTCATCACTGCTGGCACGCTCGGGACGTTCTTGACTCAACGCTCCAAAAGCTCGAACAACGCCTCCCAGCGCTCAAGCACCCGCGCCTCGGAGAATCTCTGCACATTGAGCCGCGCCCGCTCCCCCATGGCGTTCCGCAGCCGCGGGTTGCCGGTGAGCCGCAGGATGCGGTCGGCCAGAGCCCCGACATCACCGGCAGGAGCAAGCAGTCCGTCCTCGCCATGGCGAACGATCTCGCGGACGCCCGGCGCGCAGTCGAACGCCGCGCACGGCACCGCGCTGGCCATCGCCTCCATCAGGGCCAGCGGAAAACCCTCGCCGCGCGACGACTGCACGAACAGAGAGCTCTCGGCGAGCACGCCCGGCACATCGCTGGTGCGCCCCCGCCACTCCACGGAACCGTCGAGCCCGAGCCGCGAGCACTGCCGCTTGAGTTCGGCCTCGTCCGCCCCCGCGCCGTAGATCCGCAGCGTCCAGTCGGGGCGCTGCGGGGCCACGAGCGCCCAGGTGTCGACGAGCATGTCGACGCCCTTCTGGTCGGCGAGCCTGCCGATGCTGCACACCACGTTCGCCTCGCGCCGCGAGGGCACGGCGGGAAGGTGCGCGAGGGCGTTGGGCATCGCGCCGACGTTGTGCATGCCGTCGATGATCCAGTCGTCGGCGTCCTCCTGGGTCAGCGCGAGCCACCGGTCCACGGAGGGGTAGCTGCGCTTGACCGCGCGGTAGCGGTGGCAGGCGCGGGTGTAGGCGTACGACTCGTGGCTCATGCCGATGATGCGCAGGCCCGCGGTGTCGGCCTCCCTGATCCACTCCATGGGCCAGACCTGCGTGACGACGGCGACCGCGCCGGGGCGTGCGGCGCGGAAGATCTCCGAGAGCCGGTCCACGACGCGGCGCTTGGCGGCGATCCGTACCGATTCGCGGCGCCGCGCCACCACGTTCAGGCGGCCGAGGCCGCGCGGCGGGCGCGGGGACTGCGGGTGCTCTTCGTAGAGGCTGGTCACGGGGTAGCCGCGGTCCTCGGGCAGCGCCAGTTTCAGCTCGGCCTCGTGGACGCCGATGACGTGCACCCGGTGGCCGTTGCGCTGGAAGAGCCGGGCCATCTGGTGGGCCCAGGCGGTGACGCCGCCGAGTTCGTCGACGGTGTTGGCGACGAGGAAGAGGTCGCGGCTCTTCGCCGCGGTGCCGGTCTTCGTGGTGGCGATCGTCGTGGTCATGCGCCCTCCCCCTGCTGCTGCGTTTTCCGGGACTGCTGCTGCGTGTTCCGGGACTGCTGCTGCGTGCTCGACCGCTTCTGCGTGTTCCGGGGCCGCTCGCCGAAGAGCGCGTCCACCACGTCGGCCGCGGCCCGCCCCTGGTCGTACGCGCCGAACCGCGCCGCGAACGCCCCTCTGGCCTCCGCCCACGCGCCGTCGGTCTGTTTCAGCGTGGCGAGCACGCGCAGCAGCTCCTCCTGCGTCTCGACGACGGGCCCGCCCGCGTCGTCCCGCAGCGCGAAGTAACTGCCCCGCTCGGCCTCGTACGCGTCGAGGTCGGGCGCGAAGTGCACCAGCGGCCGGTCGAGGAGGGCGAAGTCGAACATGATCGACGAGTAGTCGGTGACCAGGACGTCGGCGAGGCAGAGCAACTCGCTCACGTCGTGGTGGGCCGATACGTCGACGACGGTGCCGGGCGGGCAGACCGGCAGGGCTGCCGCCTCCATGTAGTGGGCCCGCACAAGCAGGACGTGGGTGTCGCCGAAGCGGTCCGCGAACTTGCGTACGTCGAGGGGCAGTCGGACCGCCTTGTTCTTCTTGGGCGGGCCGCCGCGGAACGTCGGCGCGTACAGCACCACCGTCTTGTGGTCGGGGATGCCGAGTTCGGCGGCCACGGCCGGGCGGGGGAAGCGGCCCGAGGTCTCGTCCCTGGCGCGCGCGGCGATCAGGCGGTCGTTGCGCGGGTAGCCGCAGCGCAGCAGCCGCTCGTCGGGGATGCCATAGGCGCGGGCCAGGGTGTTCACGTCGTGCTCGGAGCGCACCAGGAAGTGGTCGAAGCGGTCGACGGCCTCCGCGAGCCACCGGCGCTGCGGGGCGTTCTGCGTCTTGACGCGCGCCTCGTCGAAGCCCATGCGCTTGTACGCGGAACCGTGCCAGGTCTGGAGGTACGTGGTGTGGCGCGGCTTGGCCAGGGCGTGCGGGAAGCCCTGGTTGTCGATCCAGAACTCGGCGCGGCCGAGGGCCCACAGGTAGCGCCAGGACCAGCGGCGCACGAGGCGGGCCGAGCCGGGGAACCCGTCGGGCGAAGCGGCGTACGACCAGGTGCAGCGCAGCCCCAGGCCACGGTCGGTGATCTCCTGGTGGACGGCGCGCGGGCTGTCGCCGTAGCACGCTCCCATGTGGCTCTCGAAGACCACCGAGCCC
>NZ_JBNNJZ010000105.1:4003-20239 GCF_050270335.1 Streptomyces sp. NPDC059900 | reverse complement strand
GGAGGTCCCGTGCCCACCCCCCAGACCTCTCATCGCGCCCCCGCACCCCGCATACGCACCTCGCGCCGCACCCTGCTCGCCTTCATCGGCGCCTCGCTCGTCGCGGGCCCGGTCATCGCCTCGCAGACGGCGGGCGCCGCTCCGGTGGCCGCCGAGGCGGGCGGCCTCGACGATCCGGCGAAGAAGGAGATCGCCATGCAGATCGTGTGCAGCGCCGAGAACTCCTCGCTCGACTGGAAGGAGCACTACCGCTACTGCGAGGACATCGGCGACGGCCGCGGCTACACCGCCGGAATCATCGGCTTCTGCTCCGGCACCGGCGACATGCTCGACCTCGTCGAGCTCTACACCGAGCGCAAGCCGGACAACGTCCTCGCCAAGTACCTGCCCGCGCTGCGCGAGGTGGACGGCACCGATTCCCACGACGGTCTCGACCCCACGTACCAGGGCGACTGGGAGGAGGCCGCGCAGGACCCCGAGTTCCAGAGGGCGCAGAACGACGAGCGTGACCGCGTCTACTTCAACCCGGCGGTCGCGCAGGGCAAGGCGGACGGCCTTGGAGTGCTCGGGCAGTTCGCGTACTACGACGCGATCGTCATGCACGGCGACGGCGGCGACAGCACGAGCTTCCGCAGCATCCGCGGGCGCGCGCTGGGCGAGGCGAAGCCGCCGTCGCAGGGCGGCGACGAGACGGACTACCTGAACGCGTTCCTCGACGCGCGGGTCTGGGCGATGAAGCAGGAGGAGGCGCACAGCGACACGAGCCGGGTCGACACGGCGCAGCGGGTGTTCCTCCAGAACGGCAACCTGAACCTGGACACGCCGCTGGAGTGGAAGGTGTACGGGGACCCGTACCGCATCGGCTGATCCGCACGCGTCGGCGCGGGGCGCCCCGGTCCCCGGCTCCCCGCGCCGATGTAGCAGCGCTTACGTGTTGCGTGAAGAATTCATCGCTGGTGCCGGAGGGCGCCGCCGTCCGATCCTTGTCGCATGATCGGAATGAACGCGCTCATCGGCGTCGCGGTGGTCTCGCTCGGCATGGTGCTCACGCCGGGACCCAACATGATGTACCTCGTCTCGCGGAGCATCACCCAGGGCAGGCGCGCCGGAGCGGTCTCCCTGGCCGGGGTCGCCGCCGGCTTCCTCGTCTATCTGACGGCCGCCAACCTGGGCCTCTCGCTGGTCTTCCTCGCCGTCCCCCAGCTGTACACGGCCGTGAAGCTGGCGGGCGCGGGCTACTTGGCGTGGCTGGCCTGGAAGGCGCTGAAGCCGGGCGGCACTTCGGTCTTCACCCGGCAGGAGCTTGCCCATGACTCGTCCCGGCGGCTGTTCACCATGGGGCTGCTCACGAACCTCCTGAACCCGAAGATCGCGATCATGTACGTCTCGCTCATCCCGCAGTTCATCGACCCGACGGCCGGCCACACCCTCCTCCAGGGTTTCGTGCTCGGCGGCGTGCAGATCGTCATCAGCCTGGGGGTGAACCTCGCCATCGTCCTGGCGGCGGGCACGATCGCGGTGTTCCTGGCGGGCCGCCCCACCTGGCTGCGGGCCCAGCGGTACGTGATGGGCACCGTGCTCGGCGCCCTCGCGGTCAAGCTCGCGACGGACCGGGCACCTGCCGCGGCTGCCTGAGCATCACCAGCGCCGCCAAGGCCGCGACGACCCCGCCGAGCGTCATGACGGCGGTGGTGGACGCGGCGTCCACCACCGCGCCGCCCGCGAGCGCGCCGAGCGAGAACGTCGCCTGGAACGAGGACGTGAACAGCACGGACGCCGCCTCGGGCCGGTGCGGCGCCGCGGTCACGAACCACGTCTGCGAGCAGACGGGCACCGCTCCGTACGCCGTGCCCCACACCAGGAGCAGCACGAGGGCGCCGCTCTTCCCGGTGCCGAGCGCGGGCAGCAGCAGCGTCGCGGCGGCGACGAGCGCGGCGGCCGCGGCGAAGGTCCCGCGCGGCGCACGCCCCGCCCGGATGCCGGCGAGGAAGTTGCCGAGGATGCCCGCGGCTCCGTAGGCGAGCAGGAACAGGGTGATCGTGCGCGGACCCGCGTGGGTCACGTCCGCCAGGAACGGGGTGACGTAGGTGTACGTGCCGAAGTGGGCCGTCACGACGAGGAAGGTCACTGCGAGGGCGCCGCGCACGCGGGCGGTGCCGAGCAGATCGCGCAGCACGGACAGCCGCGTGACGTGCTGCGGCGGCAGGGACGGGACGGACACCACGAGCGCGGCGAACACGGCCAGCGTCAGGACGCCCGTCACCGCGAACGCGGCGCGCCAGCCCGCGAGTTGGCCGAGCAGGGTCCCGGCGGGCACGCCGAGGACGGAGCCGAGCGGGACGGCGGAGAAGATCACGGCGGTCGCCCGGCCCGCCTGCGCCTCGGGGACGAGACGGGATGCGAGGCTCGCGCCGATGGACCAGAAGGCGCCGATGACCAGTCCGACGAGGACCCGGGAGACCATCATCAGCCAGTAGCCGGGCGCGGCGGCGGCGAGGAAGTTCGCGAGGGCGAGCACCAGGATCAGGGCGCAGAGCATGCGGCGCCGGTCGACGCGTCCGGTGGTCGCCGTCACGGTCGGGGCGGCGACGGCGGCGAGGATGCCGGGCAGGGTCATCATGAGCCCTGCCGTGCCGTCGGAGATGCCGAAGGTGTCGCCGATGGGTGTGAGCAGGCCGATCGGCAGGATCTCGGTGGTGACGATGGCGAAGATCCCTGCCGTCACGGCGATGACGGCCGGCCAGCCGCCGGGTCGTGTGCGGACCGAGGGGGCGTCGGTGGACAGGGGTGGCGTGGTGGGTGCGGGCATGCTCCCGAGTCCAGCAGCGCCACCCTGTTCCGGTCTGGCACGTACGCGACATCAACGTGCCGCGGCGGGGGTGACGGCGGATTTCCGCGCGGCACCCCCGGCGACTGTCCTCAGTGGGTGACCGCGGGCTCCGGTTCGGCCTGACTCGCTTTGCTGCCCAGGTGGTTGAAGACCAGGTTCAGGGCCACCGCGAGGAGGCACCCCGTGGAGATTCCCGAGCCGAGGACGATCTGGGCCCAGGCCGGGAACGCGTCGTAGAAGCCGTCCGAGAGGGCGGGGGCCAGGCCCGCGCCGAGGGTGACCACCACGATCAGGGCGTTGTCGCCCCGGTGCAGGTCGGCCTGGAGCAGCGTCTGGATGCCGCTGACCGCGATGGAGCCGAAGAGGAAGAGACTGACGGCGGCCAGGACCGGCATGGGGACGACCGAGATCAGTGCCGCCGCCGCGGGGCTGAGGCCGATCAGGACGAGGATGGCGCCGCTGAGGGCCACCACGAAGCGGCTGCGCACCTTGGAGATGACGACCAGGCCGATGTTCTGGGCGAACGCGCTGGCGTGGAAGGCGTTGAACAGCGGGCTCAGGGCGGAGCCGAGCGCGTCGGCGCGCAGGCCGCGGGCGATGGTCTTCTCGTCGACCTCCTTGTCGACGATCTTGCCGAGGGCGATCATGTCGGCGGTCGACTCGGTGAGGATGACCAGCATCACGACGCACATCGAGATGATGGCGGGGATGTTGAACTCGGGCGCGCCGAAGTGCAGCGGCGAGGGGATGCCGACCAGGGCCGCGTCGTCCAGCTTGGAGAAGTCGGCGAGGCCCATCGGGATCGCGAGCAGCGTGCCGAAGATCATGGCGAAGAGCATGCTGATCTGCTTGAGGAAGCCGCGCGTGAAGCGCTGGAGCAGCAGCATGACCAGGACGGTCGCGCCCGCCAGACCGATGGAGCCCGGCTGCGGGGTGCCGCTCGGCGAGTCGTCCACGATCCAGTCGTACGCGACGGGAATGAGCGAGACGCCGATCAGGGTGATGACCGAGCCCGTCACGACCGGCGGGAAGAAGCGGACAAGTCGCGAGAAGTACGAACTGACCAGGAAGCCGAAGATGCTGGAGACGATGATGGCCCCGAAGACCACGGGCATCCCCGCCTCGACGCCGCCCTGCGTGGTGAGGATCGTCAGCATCACGCCGACGCCCGCGAACGAGACGCCGTTGACGAAGGGCAGCCGGGAGCCGATGAAGTTGCCGATGCCCAGGGTCTGGAGCAGCGTGGCGATGCCCGCCATCAGGAGACTGCCGCCCATGAGCACGGCCGTGTCCCCCGGCGACATCTTGGCGGCGACGGCCACGACGAGCGGGACCGAGACCGCGCCGGCGTACATGGAGGCGACGTGCTGGAGGCTGGCGACGAGCATCCGGCCCGGCGGCAGGATCTCGTCGACCGGATGGACCTCGGGAAGAACCTCGGGGGCCGGGTCGGCGGGTGCGGCCTTCTCGGCGGGGCGGTGCTGAGAACTCATGGGTGGCGCTTCTTCCGTGTGCGTGACGCCGGAAGTCGGCCCTGTCGCGCGGGAGTTCACGAGGCGCGCGGCGGGACCGACCATCACTCCGACTGGAAAGTAACTTCCGCGATGCGGGCGGCGTCACGCACGTTACGTCAGTGGGCCCCCGCCGGGGAAGACCCTTCGTGCACCCTCTGTTCAGCGATTTCTCCCCCCGGCTCCATCGGATTGGTCACGTCGTCGTCCTCGCCGCGCTTGCCGATGTGGTTGAAGACGAGGTTGAGGAGCACGGCCGCGACACAGCCCGTGGAGATGCCCGAGTCCAGGATGATCTTCGCGGTCTCCGGGAACGCGTGGTAGAACTCCGGCGCCGCGATCGGGATGAGACCGACGGCCAGCGAGACGGCCACGATCAGGACGTTGTTGTCCCGCTCCAGGTTCGCCTTGACCAGCGTCTGGATACCGCTCGCCGCGACCGAGCCGAAGAGGACGACACCCGCGCCGCCGAGCACCGGACGCGGTACGACGGCGATGAGCGAGGCGGCCATCGGGCACAGGCCCATCAGGACCAGGAAGCCGCCGCCCACGGCGACGACGTACCGGCTGCGGATCTTCGTCATCGCGACCAGGCCGATGTTCTGCGCGAACGCGCTGCACATGAAGCCGTTGAAGAGCGGGCTGATCGCCGAGCCGAGGGTGTCGGCCCGCAGACCGGCCGCGATGGTCTTCTCGTCGGCCGGGCGCTCCACGATCTCGCCGAGCGCCAGCATGTCCGCGGTGGACTCGGTCATCGAGACGACCATGACGACACAGAGGGAGACGATCGCCGCCGCCGCGAACTGCGGGGCGCCGAAGTGGAACGGCGTCGGGAAGCCGACGATGTCCGCGTCACCGATCGGGCTGAAGTCCGTGACGCCGAACGGGATCGCGATGAGCGTGCCGACGACGAGGCCGAGGAGCACGGCGATCTGCTTGACGAAGCCGGTGGTGAAGCGGCGAAGGAGCAGCACGATCACGAGGGTGATGCCCGCGAGGCCGAGGTTCTTCATCGAGCCGTAGTCGTCGGCGGTCGGTACGGGGCCCTGTGCCCAGCCGAACGCCACCGGCATCAGCGAGATGCCGATGAGCGTGATGACCGTGCCGGTCACCACCGGCGGGAAGAAGCGGACCAGTTTGGAGAAGAACGGCGCCGCGATGAAGCCGAGCACACCGGCGACGATGACCGCGCCGAAGATGATCGGCAGGGCGTCGTCCTTGTTGTCGGTCGATTCGACGACCGCGAGCATCGGGGCGACACCCGCGAAGGTGACGCCGTTGACGAAGGGCAGGCGGGCGCCGATCTTCCAGATGCCGAGCGTCTGGAGGAAGGTGGCGAGGCCCGCGGTGAACAGACAGGCTCCGGTCAGGAAGGTGAGTTCCTTCGCGGAGAGGCCTATCGCCGCGCCCACGATGAGCGGAGGGGCGACGACGCCCGCGTACATGGCCGCCACGTGCTGGAGGCCGGTCGTCGCCATCTTGAGCGGCGGGAGTTTCTGGTCGACGGGATGTATGGCGCTTTCACCGTCGACTTCGGATGGGTCTGGGGTGGTGCCTTGCTTGGTGAACCCGGGCTGAGTGGCCACAGTGGCTCCTCCGGTTGTTTTCCAGTACGGGCGGCATTGCCGGCACTTTTCGCTTCTGGGAGGTGGTGCATGGTGCAAGGGCTTGCTCGGTATGAAGTTGTGGTGCGCCCAGGTAGTGCTGACCGCCCCGGGAACGCGAAGCTTTGGGCCACGTTCCGGGGCGGCACTTGAGCAGCCCGCTCGGCTGCTCAAGTCCGGTCAGGGGCCGTCCCCCCTGACCGGAGTTCTAGGGTTCAGGCCTGCGCGGCGATCCGCGCGAGGCGCTGCGCCTCGTCCCGCGCGGAGCGGGCGATGGCGTCCTCGTCGACCTTCAGGAGGCGGCCGTTCTCGACGACCGGCTCGCCGTTGACGAGGGAGAGCGTGACCGGGGCCGCCGCGCCGAAGACGATGGCGGTCACCGGGTCGGCGATCGAGGAGTGCCCGATGCCGTCGATCTTCCAGAGGACCAGGTCGGCGAGCTTGCCCGCTTCGAGCGACCCGATCTGGCTCGCGCGGCCCAGGACCTGCGCGCCGCCGAAGGTGCCAAGACGCAGCGCCTGACGTGCGTTCAGGGCGGCCTCGCGGTGGGCGCCGAGGCGGTTGATGAGCAGGGCGTTGCGCAGCTCGGTGTGCAGTTCGCCGGACTCGTTGGACGCGGTGCCGTCGACACCGAGGCCGACCGGGACGCCGGCCTTGAGCATGTCGGGGACGCGTGCGATGCCGGCGGCCAGCCGCGCGTTGGAGGAGGGGCAGTGCGCGACACCCGTGCCGGTGCGGGCGAACGCGGCGATGTCGGAGTCGTTCATGTGGACGCAGTGCGCCATCCACACGTCGTCACCGAGCCAGCCCGTCGACTCGAAGTAGTCGGTGGGGCCCATGCCGAACAGTTCCTTGCAGAACTGCTCCTCCTCGACGGTCTCGCTGCCGTGGGTGTGCAGGCGTACGCCCTTGGCGCGCGCCAACTCTGCGCCCTGCTTCATGAGTTCGGTGGAGACCGAGAACGGCGAGCAGGGGGCGACGGCGACCTGGGTCATCGCGTCGAAGGAGGCGTCGTGGTGCTTGTCGACGGTCTCGGCGGTCGCGGCGAGCGCGCCTTCGAGGGTCTCGACGGCGAAGTCCGGCGGCAGGCCGCCGTCCTTGACGCTGCGGTCCATGGAGCCGCGGGCCAGGGTGAAGCGCACCCCCATGTCGCTCGCGGCGCCGATGATGGCGCCGGACAGGTCGCCGGAGTCCTTCGGGAAGACGTAGTGGTGGTCCATCGCGGTGGTGACACCGCCGCGGGCCATCATGCCGAGCGACCCCTGGGCCGCCGCCTTCACCATCTGCTCGTCGATGCGCGCCCAGGTCGGGTAGAGGGCGACGAGCCAGTTGAAGAGGTTGTGGTCGGTGGCGAGACCACGGGTGATCCACTGGTAGAAGTGGTGGTGCGTGTTGACCAGGCCGGGGGTCACGAGGTGACCGGTCCCGTCCACGCGGCGTACGACGTTCTGGAGGCCCTCGGGAGCCTTCCCCGCGCCGATGGACTCGATCTTGTTGCCCGCGACGACGACGTACCCCGATGCGTACTCGGTGTCGTCGGCGTCGACGGTCGCGATCGCACAGTTCTCGATGACGATGCGCTGCAGGTCTGCCGGTGCTGCCATGGTGCTTCTTCCTTCTCTTGATTGTGGCGATGTGGGCACGGCATGACCCTAGGAAGATTTGAGTGCCGCGGCCGCGTGGCTGCGGGTGCCGAGATGGTTGAAGAACAGGTTGAGCAGGACCGCGGTCAGCGCTCCCGCACTGATTCCGGAGCCCAGGACGGTCTGCGCCCAGGCCGGGAATTCGGCGTAGAAGGTGGGCGCGGCGAGCGGGATGATGCCCGCTCCGAGCGCGACGGCCACCAGGATGATGTTGGAGCTGTCGTCGAGGCCCGCCTCGGAGGGCGTACGGATGCCGCTGACCGCGATGGAGCCGAAGAGGACGATGCCCGCGCCGCCGAGGACCGGCATGGGGACCACGTTGACCACGGCACCGAGCACGGGGAAGGCGCCGAGCACGATGAGCGCGCCACCGGCGACGGCGACGACATAGCGGCTGCGTACACGTGTCAGGGAGACGACGCCGACGTTCTGTGCGAAGGCGGAGGTGGGGAAGCCGCCGAAGACGGGACCGAGCAGCGTGGCGATGCCGTCGGTGCGCAGACCCCGGGTGATGGTCTTCCCGTCGGTCTCGCGTTCGCAGATCTCGCCGAGGGCCAGCATGCCGGCCGCCGACTCGGTCATCAGGACCAGCATCACGATGCAGAGCGAGAGGATCGCGGCGGGCTGGAAGGTGGGGGCGCCGGCGGCGAACGGCGTCGGCAGGGCTGCGAGCGGCGCCGACTGTACGGAGGTGAAGTCGGCCATCCCGAACGGGATCGCGGCGAGCGTACCGATGAACATGCCTGCGAGCAGGGCGACTTGCTTGAGGAAGCCGCGCCCGAAGCGCTGGAAGAGCAGGATCACGACGAGCGTGAAGGCGGCGAGCGCGAGGTACTTCATGTCGCCGAAGGTCGGGTCGGTGTCGTCCCCGCCCTGCGCCCACTTCACGGGTACGGGCATCAGCGTGACGCCGATGAGGGTGATGACGACGCCGGTGACCAGCGGCGGGAAGAAGCGCAGCAGCCGGCCGAAGAACGGACCGATGGCGAGGCAGAAGACGCCCGCGACCATCACCGCACCATAAATGGCCGGGAGTTGTTCGCCTTTGGCGTTGGTCTCGGCGATGGCGAGGATGGGCGCGATACCGGCCGACGAGGCGGCGTTGACGAAGGGGAGCCGGTTGCCGACGAATCCCTTGACGCCGAGCGTCTGCAGGATGGTGGCGAGTCCGGCGATCAGCAGCCCTGCCGCGATGAGCCGGGTCTGGGCCACGGTGTCCAGACCACAGGCCTGGCCGATGATCAGCGGCGGAGTGACGACGCCCGCGTACATGGCGGCGATGTGCTGGAGCGCGGCGGGGACGAGCCGCGAGGGGTGAAGCTTCTCGTCCACCGGGTGACAGGCGGGAGTTGATTTTCCGTCAGTCATGTCCGATGGGGTGGAACACGGGCCTTTAGCCGGCCCCTTTGCAGGCTGTGCCATTGCTGCTGTTCCCTCCGGTGTGGCGCGCCCCCGTCCGCTGCGGACGGGCGGGGGCGCACATCCCGTATCAGAGGTTGGTCATGTCGACCGGGATCTTCGGCTCGACGCCGTCCCGCAGAATCGTGGCCTCGATCAGGCCGTAGGGACGGTCGGCGGCGTAGTAGACGGCTCCGTCCTTGGCCTCGTTCTTGAGGCCGAAGGGCGAGAGGTCCTGACGGAAGTGGTGCTTGTTGGGCGCGGAGAAGCGGATCTCGTCGATCTCGCTGCGGTTGTTGATGACCCGCGAACCCATTTGGTACAGCGTCTGCTGGAGCGAGAGGGAGTAGGTCTCCACGAAGGCGTGCAGGATGTGCTTCTTCGCCTGCTCGTACGACCGCTCCCAACTCGGCATGCGCTGCTCGTCGTTGGTCCAGTTGTGCCGCCACCAGGTGGAGAGCGAGGTGGCGAGGATGCGGTCGTAGTCCTCTTGCAGCGTCGTGTACTTGTCCTTGATGTAGCCCCAGAACTCGGAGTTCGTGGAGTTCATCACGGTCAGGTCCTTCAGGCCCGAGAGGACCTCGAAGTTCTCGCCGTCGTAGGTGATCTGGGCGACGCGCGTCTCCTGGCCCTTGCGGACGAAGGAGTGCTTGACCTCGTCGGCACCGATGAACTTGGAGTTGCTGTCGGAGCCGCCGATGCGCTCCCAGGAGTACTCCTCGATCCGGATCCGCGCGCGGTGGATCGAGGGCTGGCTGTCCACGAAGTGCCGGGCGAGGTGGATGCCGTACTGCTCGGCGGACTCGATGCCGTATTCCTTGGCGAACGCGAAGCAGGTGTTCTTCGTCGTGTCCGTCGGAAGGCAGTTGGCGTTCGAGCCGTTGTAGTGGACGTCGTCCAGGTCGCCGGAGAGCGCGACCGAGACGTTCAGGTCCTTGATGTGATGGGTGTCGCCGTCCCGCGTGATCTTGACGACGCGGTTCTCTGCTTTGCCGTACTGGTTCTGGCCGAGAATCGTGGGCATGTCTGCTAGCTCCCTCGGTAAACGGAGTAGCCGAACGGGTTGAGCAGCAGCGGTACGTGATAGTGCTCGCCCGGCGTGACGGCGAACGTGATCGCCACCTCCGGGAAGAACGCACCGCTGTCCCTTACGCGGGGGGCGTCCTGCTGCGCCTCGGCTTGCTTCTTTGAGAAGTAGGTCTCGACCTCGAAGTCGAGTCGTACGTGGGTCGTGCCCTCCGGCAGGGCCGGGAGGTCCTTGCAACGGCCGTCAGCGTCGGTCGCGGAGCCGCCGAGCGCCACCCACTCGGCGTCACGGCCGCTGCGGGCGGTGAGCGAGATGGCGACGCCCTCGGCGGGGCGGCCGATGCTGGTGTCCAGGATGTGCGTGGACACCGAGGCGGTGGTGTCAGTGCTCATCAGTCGTTGTCCTCTTCCACGAGACGGGTGAGACGGATTCGGTTGATCTTTCCGAGTTCGGTGCGCACGATCTCGCGCTCCTGCTCGGCGGTGTTGCCGATCCGGGTCTTCACCGCATCGCGCATCTGCTCACCGGTGGCGCCGGTGGCGCAGATCAGAAAGACATGACCGAACTTCTCCTGGTAGGCCAGGTTCAGTTCGAGCATCTCGGCCTTCAGTTCCTCGGAGGCCCCCGCCATTCCGCGCTGTTCGCGGGACGACGTGGGATCTCCCGGCTTCGGGCGGCCGATCGGCGGGTGCCCCGCCATCGCCTCGGCCAGATCCTCGTCGGTCAGCTCGGCCATGGCGGCGTCACTGGCGGCGAAGAGGGCTTCGACGGTGGGGTAAGGGCGCTGGGAGAGCAGTTTGCTTCCCCAGGCCGATGAGGCGCATGCCTCGTGGAGAGCGGCGGTGGCCGCGGACTCCGGTGCCGCATTGAACCGGGCGATGCCCAGGGTCGTACTCGAAGTCACGGGTACCTCCGTGGCCTTGTGCTGATCGGGCTGCCGATAGCTAACGCCAGCGGAAACACCACGTCAACACTTTGTTGAAAACTTCGAGTAACAAAGGCCGCCGTCCGGTTTCCGGACGACGGCCTTCCAAGCGGCTCTGACCTGGGGTTTTACGTAGAACGGTTGAGATAGTTGTAGACAGTGAACCGACTGACGCCAAGCGCCCCGGCCACCGTCTCCACGCCGTGCCGCACAGCGAAGGCACCGCGTGCCTCCAATATCCGCACAACTTCCTGCTTGGCCTTGCGGTCCAGCTCGGACAGCGGCTTGCCCCGCTTGCGCTCAAGGGCGAGCAGAATGTGGTCCAGGGAGTCCGCGAGCTGGGGCAGGCGTACGGCGACCACGTCCTGGCCCTCCCAGGCCAGGACGACATCGTCGGCGCCCGCATCGCCGGGCGGCATCATCTCGCCGCCCATGGCGTCGACCAGCGGCTTGACCGCCGCCACGAAGGGGTCGTGGTCCTCTGCGGAACTGGTCATTCGACGGCCTCCCCCGACTCGCCGAGCACATTGACCTGGAGCGAGACACGGGTGGCGCCGGCCTCCAGGGCCTTGCGGACCAGCGCGTCCACCGCGGTCAGGACCTCGTCCGAGCCGCCCTCGGCGGTGTTTCCGAAGGGGCCGACGTCCACGGCGTCGAGGCCTGCCCCCTGGATGACCTCACGGGCCACCACGGCGTGGGGCGGCGCCTCGTCCAGGTCGAAGGGTTCGGTCGTGAACTCCACTCTCAGTCGCATTGTGCTCCCATGCCATCCCTCTGACCTGCACGTTTACCCGGCCGCTCGGGCCGCCACTGAGGTGACCCTAGCCCACCGCCTCAGGCCGCGGGGGCGGCCGGGGACTGACTCCACCCGGCCTCCCAGGTCAGCGTGAGCCCGGCGTAGAGATAGCGGCTCGCCTCGACGGCAAGGAGCAGCACACGGTCCCCCGGCTTGACCCGGCCACTGCGCCATCCCTCGTCGAGGGCGAGCGGCACGGCCGCCGAACCGGTCGCGCCCACGGCGTCCAGGTTCTCGACGATGTTCTTCTGCAACCGCGCGTACTCGTCCGCGCCGAGCCCCGCCTCCTCGAACTCCTTGCTGAAGTACTCCGCGTTTCCCTCGGGCAGGACACATGCGTCGATCTCGCTCATGGCAAGGCCGGAGCGGTCCAGCATGTCCCGAAGACCCGTCACGAACACCTTCGGTCCGAAGGACGCCGTACCGGGGATGTCCAGGCGGATGTCCATCAGGCGCCTCCGCCGCTGCTGTTCGGCCAGCGGCGTGTCCGTACCGCCGCCGACGACCAGCATGCCGGGCTTGCGCTTGCCGCCCAGGCACTGGGTCGCGAAGACCGACGGGGGTGCCCCGCGCTCGGCGGCCGACCCCTCCTGCCCGGCGCGGAGCACGGCGGCGCCCGCTCCGTCGCCGAAGGTGTAGACGGTCAGCCGGTCGCGCATCCGCACCTTCCGCGGGTCGCAGCCCAGGTAGACGGGCGTGAGGAGCGGCGAGATCGACTCGGCGCCGATGACAAGGGCGGTGCGGTAGGTGCCGTCGGCGAGGAGCCGGCGGGCGGTGTCCATCGCCTGCACCGCGCCGACGCATCCGGCGCGGAACTCCATCACCGCGCAGCGCTCGAGACCCAGCCGCTCCTGGACGAGGGTCGCGGCGGCGGGCAGCGGGTTGTCGGGGCTGGCCGTGGACATCACCAGGAGGTCCACGTCGCCGGGTTCCAGGGAGGCCCGGTGCAGGGCCTGGCGGGCCGCGTTCGTGGCCATCTCGGCGGTTCCGGAGCGGTGTGCGCCGGTGAACGGGTCCACCACCCAGTGGCGGCGCTGGACCTCGATGCCCTGGAGGAGGTCGTCGGGGAGCGGGCCGCACACGCGCTCCAGGGTGGCGTTGTCGATCGGGTCGCCGGGCAGGTCGGCGCCGGTGCTCAGGACCGAGACGTGGCGTGCGGCCGGGTCCGTGTGCCGTGCGTGGTGTGCCGTCGTGGAGGTCATGAGGGATCGGTGCCGCCTTCCGGGGTCAGGACGAGGCTGATGTGGGTGCCGCCGAGCGAAGAGCTGTTGACCAGGACGGGCCCCGGCGCCAGGCCCCGCTGCCAGCCGCTGACGGCCAGCGCGGCGGCCTGCTGCGCGCCCGCGCCGACCGGCTCGCCCAGGGTCTGCTTGGGGGCGTACGCCGGTGCCGTCGTCCCCAGGCGGCGCAGCGCGCGCAGCTCGGGGCGGTCCACGGCGGCGATACCGGTGGCGTTGGCCCAGACGGCGGTCAGCTCGTCCGGGGCGAGGCCCGCGTCGGCGAGGGCGAGCCGCATGGCGCGGTACATCCCGTGCCCCTGCGCGTCCCAGCGTCCGGCGCCCGCCGCGTCGTAGGCGATGCCCTGCCCCGTGAACTCCGCGAGGATCCGAGCGCCGCGCGCCCTGGCCGCCGACTCGCGCTCCAGGAGCAGGGTGATCCCGCCCTCCGACAGCGCGTAGCGGTGTCCGGCGGCTCCGCCGGTCAGCGGCAGCGCGCGGTAGGCGCCGATCACCGTCTCGGTGAGGTCGTCCACCGCGGGGCAGAGCACGGCGTCGGCCGTACGCGTGCGCAGCATGTCCCTGGCGATGCAGAGCGCGGAGGCGCCCGCCGCGTGGGAGGCCGTCGCGGTGGAGGTGGGGCCCTTGGCGCCGAGGAGCATGGCGACCTGACCGGCCGCCGCGTTGAAGACGGTGCTCGGGAAGATGGCGGGGTTGGCGGCGCTCGCCCCCTCCTCCATCACGGGGCGGAAGAAGTCCTCGGTGCTGCGCATCGGCCCGAGCCCGCTGCCGAGGACCACGCCGACGTTCTCGTCCGCGGTCAGCCGGGCCTGGTCGAGAGCGATGCGGCAGGAGGCGACGGCCAGCTGCCCCATCCGGTCGACCCGCCTGCGCTCGCGTGCGGTGAGGTGGCGCTCGGGCGCGAAGCCATAGCGGGCCAGGCGCAGGCCGTCCTCGTCGGAGGCGACCGGGGTCCCGGCCGTGTAGGACTCCCACAGCTGTGCGGGCGATTCGCCGCCCGGACCCAGGACGCCGATTCCGGTGACGACGACCCGCTCGTCCCAGGGCGCCGGGGGGTCGGCCACGTGCGCGCCGGGGCGGCCCAGGGCGACGGTGGCGTTGGCACCGGCGAAGGCGAAGTTGTTGGAAAGGGCCACGTCCATGGCCATGGGGCGGGCGGTGCGCGGCACGGCGTCGAGCCCGCACTTGGGGTCGGCCTCGGTGAACCCGGCGGTCGGCGGTGCGATCTGTTCGGTCAGGGCGGAGACCGTGACGATCGCCTCCACCGCGCCGGCCGCGCCGAGCAGGTGGCCGATCATGGATTTGGTGCTGCTCAGGGCCGCCTTCCCGGCGGCGGCACCGAGTGCCGCGCGAACGGCGTTGGACTCGGCGGAGTCGTTCTTCGGGGTGCCGGTGCCGTGGCCGTTGATGTAGGGCACGTCCTGTGGCCGCAGCCCGGAGGACTCCAGGGCGGCGCGTATCGCGCGGGCGGCCCCCTCGCCCTGCGGGTGCGGGGCCGTGGCGTGGTGCCCGTCGGCGGAGAGGCCGTAGCCCAGTACCTCCGCGAGGACGGTCGCTCCGGCCGCCCTGGCCAGGGTCTCCTCGACCAGGACGAGCATGCCGCTGCCCTCGCCGAGGGAGAGCCCGTCGCGGTCCTTGGAGTAGGGGGCGGCGGGCTGCTCCGACAGGGACTCCAGGCTGGTGAAGCCCGCGAAGGTGACCTCGGTGAAGGCGTCGCTGCCGCCCACGAGCATGGCGTCGGCGCGGCCCGCCCGGATGGTCTCCACGGCATGGGCAAGGGCGTGGGCTCCGGAGGCGCAGGCCGTGTTCACCGAGAGGACCGGGCCCTTCAGGCCGAAGGCGCTGGCCAGGACCTCGGCGATGGTGTGCGGGGAGACCAGCATGAGCTGCCGGGCGTCTCCCGCGGCGCTCTCGCCCTGGTGGGCCCGGCGCAGGACGCGCTCGCCGCTGCTCGTGCCGCCGTTGCAGCTGCCCGCCACCACGCCCCAGCGCTCCGGCGGGATGCCGGTGAGGCCGTACGGGGCCATGGCCTCGTACGCGGCCGTGAGCGCCAGGTCGACCGCGGGCTCCGGCTCCGTGGCGCCGAGGTCCCCGACGTAGTCGTAACCGGCGTCCGGCAGGGGGTGCACCTGTCCGCCGACGCGGGTTCCGTACCCGTCCATGGGCCGGCAGCGCACTTCGCCGATGGCCACGTGACCGGCGCTGACCCCCTTCCACAGGGCGTCCGTGCCGACCCCCTGGGCGGTGATCGCCCCGGTCGCCGTGATCACCACCCGGCGCGTTCCGGGCGAGGTCCGCGCGTTCCGTAAGTTTTGTGCGTTCCGTACGTTCCGTGCGTTCTGCATGCTTGATCCCCGTTGTCTTCGAGTGCCGGTGCTCGACCGGCGGTGTTCAGCGGTCCGCTCGCATCGAGAGGGCGGCGGCCTGCCCTTCCAGGCCCCGCGCCAGCGCGAGCGCGGTGCCGGGACGCGTGTCGCGGGGGCTGCCCGGCACCCAGTCCAGGTCGCACCCGGCGGCCGGTTCGTCGTGGCCGCGGGTCGCCGGAACCGTGCCGTGGTGCAGGGCGAGTGCCGTCACGGCGGCGTTCAACGCCCCTGCCCCGCCCACGAGATGGCCCGTCTGCGGCTTCACGCTGCTGATCTGGGCCGCCTTCGCCGCGGTGCCGAGCGCGTCGTGCAGGGCACGGGTCTCGCTGACGTCTCCCTGCGGTGTGGCGCAGCCGTGCGCCGCGATGTAGTCGGTGGCGGTGTCCCGCCGTGCGTCGGCCAGCGCGCGGGTGATGGCGCGGGCGAGGCCGCGGGCGCGCGGGTGTGTGCCGGGGGGCCGTACGCAGTCGGTGCCGCTGCCGAAGCCGTCGATCTCGGCGTAGACACGGGCCCCGCGGGCCAGCGCCCGCTCGCGTTCCTCCAGGACGAGCAGGGCGGCGCCCTCGCCGAAGACCGAGCCGCTGTGCTCCTTGTCGAACGGCCGGCAGGCGTCGGCGCCCAGGTCGTTGCGGGTGGTCAGCACGCCGAGGCCGTCCATCTTGGACATGGTCCACCAGGAGGTCGGCTCGTCGTAGCCGCCCGCGAGGGTGACGTCGCACTCCCCTCGCCGGATGGCCCGGAAGGCGCGGCCAAGGGCGGTCGCGGAGGCGTCGGCGGTGCCCGCGAAGAAGTCGTTGGCGCCCCGGATGCCGAACTTCTGCGAGATGTGGAACAGGGCCGCGGGCTGGAGCCCCTCCACGTAGAAGAGCGGCGCCAGGATCGACGAGGCCTCCCGGCC
>NZ_JBNNJZ010000105.1:0-3993 GCF_050270335.1 Streptomyces sp. NPDC059900 | reverse complement strand
GCCGAGCACGCCCAGATCGGGGGTGCCGTCCTCGCGGCGGATGCGTACGACGCCGTCGACCAGGCCGTCCATGCGCGGCATGTCCTTGTTGCCGCCGAGGAACAGGCCGGTGCGGTAGCCGAGTTCGGCCCCGCAGGACGGTCCCGCCGCGTCGGTCAGTCCGGCGTCCTGGAGTGCGAGCGCGGCTCCGGCCACCCCCAGCTGGTCGCCGCGGCACACCATGCGCAGGGAGCGGCGGCCGAGGTAGCGGGCGGGGTCGAAGCCGTCGATCTGCGCGCCGATGCGGGTGCGCAGGGCGGCCGGGTCGTAGCCGCGCAGCGGGCCGATGCCGGTGCGCCCGGCGAGCAGCCCCTCCCAGGTGGCCGCGGTGCCTTCGCCGAGCGCGGTGACCAGGCCGATGCCGCTGACCACCACGCGGCGCGGCGGCCCCGTGTCCGTGTGCGCGGGCCTTTCGCGGGGCGTACGGCTGTCGTTCACGTCTCGTCTCCCGGGGTCATGGTGAGCGTGCGGGCGGTGGCGACGGTGCGGTCCTCGACGCGGGCCGATGCGCTGAAGTCCACGGACCGCTCGCGGTGTCCGATGACACGGACGTGGATCTCTACCTGGTCGCCGGGGCCGATGAAGTGGCGGAAGCCCGCACCGCGCACCCCGCTCAGCCGCCAGGCACCGGGCGGCGGTCCCTGGCACACCTCGGCGGCGAGCGCGGCCATGGTCTCCAGGAGGAGCACGCCGGGCAGGACCGGTTTCCGGGGGAAGTGCGTGGCGAACACGTCGAGGGTGTTGGGGATGTTGCGTACGGCCGTCGCCTCCTCGCCGGGCCGCAGCCGTACGAGGCGGTCGAACGCCGGATGCGCCGGTGCCGTTGCCGTTGCCGTTGCCGGTGCCGTGGAGCCAGGGGTGTTCATGTGTCCTCCCGGTGGGCTCCGACGACGAGGCTGGTGTTGCTCCCGCCGAACGCGAAGGCGTTCACCAGGGCGGCACGCACCGGCGTCTGCCGGGCCACGTGCGGCACGTAGTCGAGGTCGAGCCTGCGATCGGGTGTGTCGAGGTTGAGGGTCGGCGGCACGACGGATTCGCGGATGGCCCCCACGGCCGCCAGTACGTTGAGTCCCGCCCCGGCCGCGGTCAGGTGTCCCGCCATGGATTTGGGGGAGCTGATCACGAGCCGTCCGGCGTCGTCGCCGAACACCCTCTTCAGGGCGACGGTCTCGGAGAGGTCGTTGCCCGGTGTCCCGGTGCCGTGCGCCACGACGTAGTCGATGCCCTGCGTGCCCAGGCCGGCCTCCTCGACGGCCCGCTCCATGGCCTGGTCGGCGCCGGAGCCGTCGGGCGGCGAGTCGGTGATCCGCCAGGCGTTGAGGGTGCTGCCGTAGCCGAGCAGCTCCGCGTGGACGGTGGCCCCGCGGGCCAGCGCGGCCTCGCGCTCCTCCAGTACGAAGACGACCCCGCCCTCGCCCACGACGAACCCCGAGCGGTCGTCGTCGAAGGGCCGCGACGCGTGCTCCGGGTCGTCGTTGTACCGGTCCGTCATGGCGCCGAGGAGGCTGAAGCCGAGCATGTCGCACCAGCTGGTGAGCGAGTCGTAACCGCCCGCGAGCATCAGCTCCGCGTCGCCCTCCTGGATGCACCTGAACGCTTCTCCCAGCGCGTGCGCGGACCCGGCGCAGGCCGTGCTGACGCCGATCGCGGGTCCCCGCGCGTCGAGCGCCTGCACGAGAGCGCTCAGCGGCAGGTTCTGGTCGTCCATGAGGACCTGCTGCGGGCTCTGCGCGAGGAACGCGTCGGGGTTGCCGCTCTCCTTGCGCAACTGGCCGGTGTCGAGAAGCAGTTGCAGTTCGGGGCGGCCCACGCTGGCGCCGAGCGAGACACCGCACACGTCGGGTTCGTACGTGCCGGGTCCCGCGCCGGCGTGCCGCAGCGCCTCCAGGCCGGCGGCGATCCCGAACTGCCCCGCGCGGGTGAACCGGCCGGGTTTGTGGGCGGCCGGGATCGCCGAGCTTGCGTCGAAGTCCCGTACCTGTCCCGCGATGCGCACCGGGAACTCCGTGGCGTCGAACAGCGTCAGCGGCCCGATCCCCGAGCGGCCTTCGCGCAGTCCCCGCCAGGTGGCATCGGCGTCGTTGCCGAGCGGGGTGACCGCGCCGAAGCCGGTGACGACGACCCTGCGCCGCGTCATGCCGCCGCCTTCGTGCCCGCGTCCGTTCCCAGGAGCTGGGCCGCCATCCGCGCCGTGCCGGCGGGGTCGTCCAGCTCCTCGGCGTCGATCAGCGCACACATGATGCCGCTCGCTTCGAGGACGGTCCTGCCCTCGCAGGTGACCGTCCCGTCGATCACGGCGGCCTCCTCGCTGCGCGAGACCACGACGGCTTCGATCCGCAGGGTGTCGCCGGGCCGTACGGGTCCCGAGGCGGTGGCCTCGCGCACGGTCAGGAGCGCGGCGCGCTTGCGGTGCTCGGTGCTGAGCATGATCAGCCAGGTGCCCGCCTGGCACAGGGCCTCCAGCATCAGCCCGAAGGCGAGGCGCGGGCCCTCGGGAGTCTGCTGCCAGTGGCCCTCGTGGACGGAGGTCACCTTGCGCGCGCTGATGCGCAGGTGGGGCTGCCAGGAGTCGATGCGGTCGATCAGGTGGAACCGCATGGGTGTCCGTTCCTTTCTTCTCGGAGTCTCCTCGGAGGTGCTCGATCAGGGGTGGCCGATGCCGAGTTGGGAGGTGAGCCCGCCGTCGACCTGCACGAGCTCGCCCGTGACGTACGAGGCGTCGGGGCCCGCGAGGAACGTGACGACCGAGGCGATCTGCCGCGGGTCGGCGAAGGTCCGCATGGGGACCTGCTTCTTCATGCCGCGGCCGCCGTCCTTGGCCAGCACGTCCCCGACCAGGTCGGTGGGCACGATGCCGCCGAGCACGCCGTTGACCCGTACGCCGAAGCGGGCGAGTTCGATCGCGGTGCTGCGGGTGAAAGCGTTGAGCGCGCCCTTGGAGGCGGAGTAGTTGGACTGCCCTGCCCAGCCGCGCTCGCCCATCACGGACGAGATGTTCACGATCGCGCCCCGGCGCTGCCCCATCAGGCCGTCGGCCGCCGCGTTGGTGCAGTGGTAGGCGCCGCCGAAGTTGACCCGCATCACCTCCCACCAGCCGTCGGGCGCCATGTCCCAGATCAGTCCGTTGTCCGTGATGCCCGCGTTGTTGACCAGGACGTGCAGGCCGCCGAGTGCCTCCTTGGCGGCCGCCACGAGGTCCCGCGCGGCCGTCGCGTCGGAGACGTCCGCCTCCAGTGCGACGGCCCGCCCGCCGGCCTCCTCGATCTCCTTGACGACGCCCAGCGCGTCCTCGCGGCTCGACCGGTAGTTCACCGCGACCGCGGCGCCCTCGGCGGCGAGCGCACGGGCGATCGCCCTGCCGATGCCGCGGGACGCGCCGGTCACCAGAGCTGCCTGGTTGTGGAGCTTCATGTCGTCGCCCGTCCGGTTGTGTCCTGCTGGTCGCGCCGGTCCGGCTCTCGCTGGTCCGGCTCCGCGCATACGAGGACGGCGTACGCGGTGGCGAGTCCGGCCCCGTGCGAGAGGGAGATGTCGGTCTGCCGCACGTGCCGGCGCTCGGCGAGGTCGGCCGCCCGGCCGTGCAGCCGCACCACCGGGCGTCCGCCCGCCTGGTTGACGACCTCGACCTCCGTCCAGTCGGCGCCCGCGGCCCCGGTGCCGAGCGCCTTGAGCACGGCTTCCTTCGCGGCGAAACGGGCGGCCAGGTGCTCGCCGCTGCGGTGCGGGCGGCTCGCGCAGTACGCCCGCTCCCGCCCGGTGAACACCCGCGCCGCGAGGCCGGGGTTGTCGGCGATGAGCCGCTCGACGCGCGCGACCTCGACGAGGTCGGCGCCCACGCGTATGCCGGGCAGCGCCGGTGGCTCAGGCAGCACTGGCTGCCGTGCGCGAGGCCAGGAGGTCCAGCAGGTTCTGCACGGTGAACAGGCCGAGCACCCCGTCCGCGGTGAGCGGCTC
>NZ_JBNNJZ010000104.1:0-20308 GCF_050270335.1 Streptomyces sp. NPDC059900 | reverse complement strand
CGCCCGGCTTGCCCGGAGCGATCACCGAAGGGCCGGGCGCCGCCTTCTTCTCCGGCTGCGGACCGGAGTCGGAGCCTCCTGAATCGCAGGCGCCGAGCGCGAGAACGGCGGCCGTGAGGAACACGGCGACGGCGGGCGTACGACGGTGGTGCACGGCTGCCTCCTGTGGCGCGCGGGGGAGTTGAGGACCGTCCTAGCACGCTTACGAGCGTGATTGATCAAAAACTTTCATTACAGGTGCGTTGCCATCTGTTGATCTGTGCATGAGGAGCACGATACTGCGGGGTGTCGTGACCCGTTCAACTACGAACGGCGACAAGGGAGGACGCAGTGACCCTGTTGAACAACGCCCGAACTCGGCGCAGACGCCTCGGCGTCGGGGCGGCCGCGCTCGGCCTGATTGCCGCCCTGTTCAGCGCGGCGCCCGCCGGAGCGACGCCCGACCCGGGCGATTCACCGGCCGCGCCCAAGAGTGTCTCGAAGAGCGACGCCGCCGACGCGAAGGCCGACGTCAAGAGCGGCGAGATACCCGCGCCGGACGAGATCGTCCACTCGGACAACATCAAACATCTCGCCAACATCCCCAAGGACGCCCTGCCCGGGTTCAACACCGACCTGGCCTTCCAGGGGAAGTACGCCTTCGCGGGCAATTACGACGGCTTCCGCATCTACGACATCAGCAATCCGAAGAAGCCCCGGACCGTCTCCCAGGTCCTGTGCCCCGGCTCGCAGAACGACATCTCCGTCTCCGGGAACCTGCTCTTCCTCTCCACCGACTCCTCGCGCAGCGACAGCTCCTGCAACAGCACCACGCAGCCCGCGACCGAGAAGTCCTCGTGGGAGGGCATGAAGGTCTTCGACATCAGCGACAAGGCCAACCCGAAGTACGTCTCCGCCGTCGAGACCGCCTGCGGCTCGCACACCCACACCCTGGTGCCGGAGAAGAAGAACGTCTACGTGTACGTCTCCTCGTACTCCCCGAGCGCGACGTTCCCGGACTGCCAGCCGCCGCACGACGGCATCTCCGTCATCAAGGTGCCGCGCAAGGCCCCGCAGAAGGCGGCGGTCGTCGACTTCCCCGTGCTGTTCCCGGGTGAGGGCCCCGACGGCGGCGGCAACCCCGGCGGTCCCACCAACCCCGGCGTCTCCAAGACCACCGGCTGCCACGACATCACCGTGCTGCCCTCCGAGGACCTCGCGGCCGGCGCCTGCATGGGCGACGGCATCCTCTTCTCCATCAAGAACCCCGAGAAGCCCAAGGTCATCGACCAGGTCCAGGACAACAAGAACTTCGCGTTCTGGCACTCGGCGACCTTCAACCAGAAGGCGAACAAGGTCGTCTTCACCGATGAGCTCGGCGGCGGTGGCGGCGCCACCTGCGACGAGGCAACCGGCCCGGAGCGCGGCGCCAACGGCATCTACGAGGTCAGGGGCAAGGGCGACCACCGCAAGCTGGTCTTCAAGAGCTACTACAAGATCCCGCGCCACCAGGCCGCGACCGAGAACTGCGTGGCCCACAACGGCTCGCTGATCCCGGTCAAGGGCAAGGACCTGATGGTCCAGGCGTGGTACCAGGGCGGCGTCTCCGTCTGGGACTTCACCAACTCCTCGAAGCCCAAGGAGATCGGCTACTTCGAGCGCGGCCCCCTCAGCACGGACGCGATCCAGGTGGGCGGCTCGTGGTCGGCGTACTACTACAACGGCTACATCTACTCCAACGACATCGCCAAGGGCTTCGACGTCCTGAAGATCGACGACAAGCGGACGGATCCCGCCGAGCGGGTCCGCGTCGGTGAGCTCAACGTCCAGACCCAGCCGGACTACTTCGACTGACCGGACTACGTCGGGCGGGTGGACCGCCGATCGGACCGCGTCTCCTGCGCGGCCTGGTCGTCCGCCCGCTCATGCGTCCCGCCGGGCGGCTCGTCGCCCGGCGGGACGCCCAGCTCCCACGCGAGCCCGTACCGCTGGAACAGCTCGGCCCGCAGCGTGCCCTGCGGCATCGGCGCCCCCGGAAGCAGTACCGCGAAGACCGCGCCCATGAGCAGCGCGCGCAGCAGCGGATAGTCGGTGTCCACATCGAGCGACCCGTGCCGTACGACGGTGTCGCGCAGCAGTTCGGCCAGCTGCTGCTGCTCCGGGCAGCGCACGAACCCGTCCGCCTGGAGAATCCCCGCCATGTGCGTGCGCATGAGGAGGGGCTGGTCCCTCGCCAGGCCCAGGATCGCGTCGATGGCACGGGCCAGGCGTTCCTCGCCGTCGGCGGTGCGCGGCTCCCGGTCGAGGGCGGTCTCCAGCGTCCGGTGCATCAGGCGGTGCACGGCCGATTGCAGGAGCTGGCGCTTGCCGGGGAAGTAGTACGAGACGAGGCCGCGGGCCGAACCCGCGCGGTCGGCGATGTCGCCGAGTGTCGTCGCCTCATAGCCGCGCTCGCTCACCAACTCGACCGTGGCCTGCAGGAGTCGTTCCCTGGAACGCCTTCGCAACTCTTCATTGACCGATGCGCTACGCGGGGACATCCTGTAACTCCTGCGTTGACTGGCTCACAGCCAGTATACTCAGCGTGTCGCCGGTCAGGTCCCTCCACGGGCAGCTGGCCGGGTGCGACCCGGGGCAGGCAACACCGCGGGGGAGTGTTGCCTGCTCACGGGTGCCGATCGGCCGAACCCTCCTTACAGTGGGCCGGGGGGCCGAGGAGGCGTACTGAGATAAACCAAGAGCAGATTCTGTCCCGGATCGCGTCGATGGTCGACGACGAGCGGACGCTGCGGGAATCCCTGGCGTCGGGCGCGATCGACGTGGCGACGGAGCGTGCGAGGCTCGGCGCGATCGAACGCGAGCTTGACCGCTGCTGGGACCTGCTGCGCCAGCGGCGCGCGAAAGCCGAGTTCGGCGAGAACCCCGACGAGGCCCGGGTGCGCCCCGCAGCCGAGGTCGAGGGATACCGCTCGTAGACCGCCCGTCCTGCGGGGCCGGGCGCCCCGGACCCCTCTGCCGTCTCTTGTCGGCTCTCAGCTCTTGTCGACGAGGCCGAGGACGGGGCGCAGCGCGTCCGGCCTGCGGTCGAGGGGCAGGTGGTCCACGAAGTGCACGGCGCAGCCGGCGGCGGCGGCCCCGGCGTCCGTGCGCCGGTCGTCGCCCACCATCAGCGTGTCCGCCGGATCGACGCCGAGTTCCCCGCAGGCGCGGGCGAACAGGCGGGGGTCCGGCTTCTGGATCTCGTGCTCGTAGGACAGGGTGTAGGCGTCGACGTACGGATCGAGGCCGTGGGCGCGGAAGACGGGGCGCGGATCCCACCCGATGTTGCTGATCACGGCGATGCGGATGCCCCGCTCGCGGAGCCCGGCGAGGACCTCGGCCGCGTCGGCGTAGGGGCGCCAGGCCGCGGGCTGCATGTGGCGCTCGTACAGGGCGTCGTGCAGGCGCGGATCGGGCAGCGTGACCTCGCGCGAGAGGCCCGTGAACGCGGCGCGGTGCTGTGCCGCGCTGCGGTCGCGCTGGGCCCACGCCCCGGCGAGCCGGTCGGGTACGACGGTGGGGTGCGCCCCGCCCGGCAGCGCTCCCGCCCGGTCGAGGGCGGCCGTCAGGCGCTCGATCTCTGCGTCGGGGAGCGAGAGCCGGGCCTCTTCGAGCACCGCGCGCAGCCAGGCCGCGGTGGACTCGATGCGGAACAGGGTCCCGGAGAAGTCGAAGAGCGTGGCCTTGATCGTCATGAGCCGGATCCTCCGTGACGGGCTCGGGGACGGTCAAGTGCGCCCGGCCGCAGGCCGGTTACGCGGGGTCGGCCGCCGTGCGGGTGCCCGGCCGGTCGGTGTAGGTGGCGATGGCCAGGGCCACCGCGAGCGCGCCGAGCAGCCAGCCGCCGACGACGTCCGAAGGCCAGTGCACGCCGTTCCAGATCCGGGTCACGCCGACCCCGGCGACGGAGACCACGGCGAGCGTCACCCCCGTGCGCCACAGGGCGGGCCCCGCGCCGTACACGCGCAGGAGCCACAGGAGCAGCCCGCAGACGACCGTCGCCGTCATGGCGTGCCCCGAGGGGAAGGCGGCGAAGTGCGCGGAGTCCACCGGGTCCGGCCACACGGGGCGCGGCTTGTCGACCGCCGCCTTGAGTCCCTGCTGCACCAGGGTGCCCGCCGCGCAGGTGACCGCGAGCCACAGCGCGAGCCGGTAGGCGCCGCGGAAGGCGAGCCACAGCACGGCCACGGTGATCAGCGCGCGCATCGTCCACGGGTCCCACACCCAGTCGGTCAGGATGCGGCTGGTCTGCGTGAGGCCGTCGTGCGCGACGGCCCAGCCGTGCGTGGTGCGCGCGATGTCGCCGTCGAGGCTGCGCAGCGGACGCCACTCCACCTCGACCAGGAGGACCAGCAGGAGCGAGGGGACGCACAGGAGCGCGGCGGCGAGCGCTGCGCGGGGTTTCTCCCGGCGTGGCGGGCTGGGCGGCGAGTCGAGCGGTGCGGCGGAGTGCATGCAGTGATCCTCGCCGACGGACGGCCACGGAAACCATCCCGGTGCCCGATCCGGCGGGGGCGAATCCTGCCGCCCCGGCCAAAGGCTCTCTAGCCCAGCGCGCGCAGCCCCGGCACGAAGGTCACCAGGAGCGGGATCACCGGCACCAGGGCCGCGGCTGCCGTCAGGCGCAGGCGGCGGGCAGCGGTGAGGCGCGGGCGTGCGGACAGCAGGCGGTGCACCCGCTGCGGTACGTGTGCCTGCGGGGTGGGGCAGGGGCCGAACACGCCCCGGTCTTCGTTGAGCTCGATCAGCGCGAGGGCGATCGTCAGGCGCCCGAAGCGGCGCGAGGCCACGTCGTCGGCGGCCAGCTCGACCAGGCGGTGCATCTCGTCCCGGAACGCGGCGAACACCGGCACCTGCGGGAATCCCGTGGCCAGCGCGCCCGAGCAGTGCAGGAGCCAGTCGTGCCGCGCCTGGGCGTGCCCCTGCTCATGGGCGAGCACCGCATCCAGCTGGCGGCCCTTCAGGCGGCGCAACGCGGCGGTGGTGATGACCAGTTGGGGCGCCGTGCCCGGCAGCCACCAGGCGTCGGGGCGCTCGCCCTCCAGGACCACGAGTCGGTCGGCGCCGGGCTCCTCGCCGGGCAACAGCGGTGCGCGCAGCAGGAGTTCGCTGCGCCGCTTGCGGCGCCTGGCGCGCGCCCTGGCGATCTCGCGGGTCAGCATCGCCGCGGTCCATACGCCGCCCAGGGCCAGTGCCACGGCGGTCGCGGGCGCCCAGGAGCCGCCCGCCCCCAGGGCGTACGCGTCGACCACGTCGTGCGGCGCGGGAGCGAAGACGTGGCCGCGCACGGCCTGCCACGCGGCGGCGGCGCTCAGGGTCATCGACAGGGCGCAGCACATCAGCACACCCGCCACGACGCACTGCCATGCCCACAGCGCGACCACCGGTTCGCGCTCCGGCCAGTCGGCGCGCGCGAGGAGGCGCGGGGCGACGACGGCGGTGAGGGCGCCCAGCAGCAACAGCGCAACGGGGAGCAACATGTGTCAAGACTATGAGGGCGGCGCTCCCGGAGGGTATGGCCTATCGCCTCAAGTGACGCACGCCACGGTCGATCACCGGGATATCACCCGTTACGGCCCCGTGAGGCCCCGGTTCCGGTTCTTCCGTGCCGCCCTGCGGCGTTCTACAGCGTGAGGAGCATCGCGATCATGGCGATGCCCATGGAGAGCCGGCACGCCATCGCAAGCTCCGTGCGGTCGCCCCATCCCGTGACCGTGCCGCCACCGCCACGCTCCGCCGCCGCGAGCGCCGGCGTCGGTACGGGCAGGAGGCGGACCCCCGACCACAGCACGTACCCGGCGAAGTACAGCAGCAGCGCGCCGGTCAGGGCCGGTGTACCGCCGCCGCCGTGGCCCGTGTGGGCGGCGGGCGTCGCGGTCATGGCCGCCGCCATGTAGACCATGGCGCAGGCGCCGACCAGGTGATGCAGGTGATGGCGATGGCGCCGGGCCGCCCACAGGGCGCGCAGCGCCGCCGCGCCGAACACGGCCGCGTACCCCAGCCAGACCCATCGCGGCGGGGCGAGGACGGCCGCGGGCAGGGCCATCAAGGCCATGCCGAAGCCCATGACCGCCTCGCCGCCGGCCGCCCGGCGCTGTTCCTCGACCCTGCTGCGCATCCGCAGCAGACAGTAGGACCCGGTCGCCGCGCACAGCGCGACGAGCAGCCAGCCGGCCTGCGCCGGTCCGTGCACCGCGCACCTCCCCGATCGACGGTGTCGTCGGGTCGATGCCCTCGTACGGCGAGTCGTACGCGAGCGCACGGGTGTACGCGGGGAGCGCGGAGGGAGCGGACGCGGCGTGACGGAGGAGACTTCCGAGGTAAATCGTTTTCGAGTAAAACACTTGCTAATGTTCTTGGTATGAGCAGTGCGCCACCCTCTCCGCCCCGCCCCTCACGCCCCTCCGGCCCCTCACGTGCCCGCCGGCTCCCGCTCGCCGGTGTGCTGCGTCCGGGCAGGCCGTCCGACATCTGGTTCAAGCCCGCGTCGAGCGTGGTCGTCGCCACCGCGATACCGAACCTGACGCTCCTGGCGCTCGGCCGGCTCGATCTCGTCATGTACACGATGGCCGGATCGTTCTGCGCGCTCTACACCCACAACCTCCCCTACGCCGCAAGGGCCCGCGCTCTCGCCGGCGTCGTCGCGGGCATGCTGGCCAGCGTCGGCATCGCCATGGTCGCCGCCTCGCTCACCACATCGGCCGCGGTGCTCGTGGCCGTCGGAGCGCTGCTCGCCGCCGCCCAGAAGACGCTCTGCGACGCGACCCGCATCGGCCCGCCCGGCCACCTGATCTTCACCTTCATCAGCTCCGCCACCCTCTTCGCGCCGCAGGCCATCGGGCAGGTCCCCGGCCACCTCGCCCTCACGCTCGGCGCGGGCGCCATCGCCTGGCTGGTCGGCATGGCCCCCGCCCTGGTGCGCCCGCACGGCCCCGAACGCCGCGCCACCGCACGGGCCCTGCACGCGGCCGCCGCGTACGCCGAGGCCGAGGGGCCCGACCGCGAGCGCGCCCGCCCCGCAGCGGCGGCGGCCGTCCACGCGGCCTGGCAGTCACTGCTGGCCACCGGCGCCCGCACGGCGGCGCGCCGCGCCCTGGAGCGCCTGGTGATCCGCGCCGAGGACGCCCTGGCGGCACCCGCGGCGGCCGACCCCGCCCAGCTGCGCTCCCTGGCGGCGGGACTGCGCGGCACCGGCGCGGTGCCCCGCCCCGCAGACGTACGGCCCGGCGAGGACGACGAACTCCTCGGGGTGGAGGCGGAGCTGGCGGCCCGCTCCCCGAAGGGCGCCCTGTGGCGGCGCCTTGGCCCCGGATCGCCGCTGCTGCCCATCGCGCTGCGCACGGCCGTCGGCTGCGCGCTCGCGGGATACGCGTCCCTCGCGCTCGGCGTCGGCCGCCCCTACTGGGCCCTGGTCACCGCGGCCTCGCTCTACCAGGCCAACGTCACGCTCACCTGGAACAGGGGAGTGCAGCGCGTGGTCGGCAACCTCGTCGGAGTGCTCGCCTTCGCCGCCATCGCCCCGCTGGCCCACCTCAGCCACGCCGCGCTCATCGTCTGCTGCCTGGCGCTCGCCTTCGGTGCGGAGGCGCTGATCGGCCGCAACTACTGGCTCGGCAGCGTGTGCGTCACGCCGATGGCCCTCCTCGTCACCGAGTTCGCGCGCATCCAGCAGCCGGGCGACCTCATCCTGGACCGGGTCGTGGACACCTTCGTGGGCGCGCTGCTCGGCGTCGTCGCGGCGATCGCCGTCACCAACCGGCGCGCCGCCGACCACATCGAGCTGGCCATCGACGCCACGGACCGGGCCCGCGCCCGCGCCGAACAGGCCCTGGCGGCCCCGCTCCCCACGGCTGCCGCCCTGCGCCCGGCACGCCGCGGCCTGACCGCCGCCCTGGTCGATCTGCGCACCGCCCATGACGCGGCGGCGGGCGAATGGTGGCAGCGCGCCCTGCCGGACCAGCGGGTGATGGCCGCCGAGCAGGCAGGACACCGTACGCTCGCGGCGACGGTACGCGGCATGCGGCACGGCGGGCGCGTACGGGCATGACCGGCCGGGCAGCGCGGAAGGGCGAGGACAGGGGCACATGAGCAACGGGAGCGAACGGGACACGGCGGCACACGCCGCGGCCCGCGCGGGAGACGGTGCCGAGGGCGGTTCCGCGGGCGCGGCGGGCGGCGTTCCCGGCGCCGTGCCCCGCGACACCGTCGCCGCCGTCGTGCGGCAGTGGCAGGCGGTGCGGCCGGACATCGACACCGGGCCGATGGAGGTCATCGGCCGCATCAACCGCTGTGCGGCTCTCCTGCAACAGGCCGAGGACGCCCCGCTGCGCCGCGTCGGCCTGACCCGTCCCGAGTTCGACCTCCTCGGCGCGCTGCGCCGTACCGGCCATGAGCTGACCCCCGGCGAACTGGCCCGGGAGACCTTCTCGTCGGGGGCCGCCGTCACCAAGCGGCTCAAGCAGCTCCAGGAGCGCGACCTGGTCGACCGGCGCGCCGACACCCGTGACCGCCGTGTCTCGCACGTGAGCCTGACCGGCAAAGGCCGCGCTCTGGTCGACTCGCTCCTGCCCGACCAGCTCGCCTACGAGACCGTGGTCCTCGCCGGTCTCGACGCGGACGGGCAGGGGCAACTCAGTTCACTGCTCGGGGAGTTGTTGCAGCAGCTGGAGGGGCGGCTCGGGCTTTCGCCGGGGTTCAGGGGCTGACGCCCGCCGGAGAGGGTCAGTGGTCCTCGACCGAGGCCGCCAGCATCTGCCGTGTCTCCGGCTCCACATGCGCGGCGTAGTACTCGTGCAGCGCGGTGCGGCCCAGGCGGGCGGCGAGGGGCCCGTCGCCCGCGGTGATCGCCGCGAGGACCTCGCGGTGATGGGCTATGGAGCGCTCCATCCAGGCCGTCGTGTCCGCGACGCCCGCGATCTTCTTCTCGATGACCTCCACCACCGCCTCGTGCACCGCGCGTGCGCACAGGCCGAGGAGGGAATTGCCGCTGGCCTCGGCGATCGCCCGGTGGAAGAGCGCGTCGGCCTCGCTGAACGCGTGCAGGGCCGCCGGGCCGCCGTCGCCGCTGAGTGCTTCCATGCGGGTGATCTGCTCGCGCATCCTGGCCAGGTCGTCCGCGCCGTGCAGACGTGCCGCCAGGCGGTTGCTCTCGGCGTCGAGGACCATGCGGAACTGCACCAGTTCGCCGAGCGTCGCCACGCTGGAGCGGGTGAGGCGGCCCAGGGCCTGGCTGAGATTGTCCGGGGAGACGCCGAGCACCTCGGCGCCCAGCGGATCGCCGGGGCGCGAGCGGATCAGGCCCGCCGACTGGAGCACGCGCAGTGCCTCGCGGACCGTCGAGCGGCCCACGCCGAAGCGGTTGACCAGTTCGCGCTCGGCGGGCAGCCGTGCACCGGGCGGCAGATCACCGCTGAGGATGCGCTCCTCGATCTGCTCCGCCACCCGCTGATAGGCGCGGACCGGTGTGACCGGCCGGAACAGGTCGCTGTCGTCGGCGGCCATCGGCCCGCCCCCTCCACGGTACGTAGCTGACACGCGGTGTCGCGGGACACCGGCGCGGACATCGGTGCGGATGCCGACGCGGACACCGACGCGGGCATCGGTGCGGATACCGGCGCGGGAAACAAGATCTGGTGGTTGACCCGGCCAGGAACGTGGAGGCAGAGTACGGGAACTCAACTGGTCTGACCAGTCGACTGGCCTCGTGGTCGGCCGACTTGGAGGTTGCATGCACACCGGCTCACGTCACACCGGCTCAAGCGCGCCCGCCGCCGATCTGCCCGTCGACCCGGACACCGTTGTCTCCTTCACCCGGGATCTGGTCCGGCTGCGTACCGTCAACGCGGCCGGGGCCACCGTGGTCGAGCAGCCCGCCGCCGATCTCGTCGCCCGGCTCTTCACCGAGTTCGGCTGGACGTACGACGTGGCGGAGGTCGCGCCAGGGCGGCCCAACACCGTCGCGGTCGTCGAGGGCGGGGGCGGCAACGGCCCGACCCTGATGTTCGAAGGGCACATCGACGTCGTCACGGAGGGCGATCCCGGGGACTGGAGCGTCGATCCCTACGGCGCCGAGATCCGGGACGGCAAGCTGTGGGGGCGCGGCTCCGCCGACATGAAGTCCGGCGTCGCCGCGATGATTTACGCGGTGCGGGCCCTGCAACTCGCGGGCCCCTTTCCCGGCCGCGTCGTCCTCGGGGTGCTGTGCGACGAGGAAGGGCTGATGCTCGGCGCGAAGGCGTTCGCCGCCACACCGCTCGCGCGCGAGGTGGACGGGGTCATCGTCTGCGAGCCCGAGGGGTACGAGGTGTGCACCAGTGCCCGTGGTGGCATCCGGCTGCGGCTCGATCTCGACGGGGTGATGGCCCACGGCGCCATGCCGCAGGAGGCCAGGAGCCCGATCGTTGCCGGGGCACGCGTCGTGGAAGCGCTCGGCCGCGTGCAGGACTGGGCCCTGAAGCGGTACGGCACGCACCCGCACGCCGGAAGCGTGACGGTCACGCCGACCGTCCTGCACGGCGGCGACCCGGACCAGCTCAACGTCATCCCCGCGCACGGGATCGTCGGCGTCGACGTCCGCACGATTCCCGGCACCGATCACACCGAACTCATCGGCAAGGTGCGGGAGTTCGCGGTCGTGGCGGCCGGGAGCCAGGGAGTGGGCGTGCGACTCACCGTCGTCGACGACCGGCCCGCCGTCGAGATCGCCGAGGACCACCCGGTGGTCGCCGCCCTCGTCGACGGGCACCGCCAAGTGCACGGCACTCCACCGCCGTTCGGAGCCGTGCCCGGCACCACGGACGGCACGATCCTCACCCGCGACGCCGGCCTGCCGACCGTCGTCTACGGCCCCGGCGGCAAGTGGATCGCCCACCAGAAGGACGAGTTCGTCGAGGTGCGCGAGATCGTCGAGTACACGCGCGTCTACGCCGCCGCGGCCCGCGCGTTCCTGACCGGCGCCGGAGGTGCGCGATGACCTGCCCCGAAGGGCTGCCCGTAGGAGACGGCTGGGTGGCCGCGCCCGCCGGTAAGGCGGTCCTCTTCCCGTACGACGGCACCGAGATCGCCGTGGCGCCGGTCGGCGACGCAGACCTCGCGGGGCGGGCCGTCGGGCATGCCGCGGCGATCCGTGTGCGGGTCGGCGGGCTGAGCGCGGGAGTGCGGAGGAAGGTGCTCGCCGGGGTCGCGGCGACGCTCGCCGAAGCGGCGCCCGACCTCGTGGACCTGCTCGTCCTGGAGACCGGGAAGCCGCGGGTCGACTGCGGGGTCGAGATGCAGCGGGCCGTGGCCACCTGGCAGGCGGCGGCCGACGAGGTGGCCCATCTGCACGGGGAGACCGTGCCGCTGGACGTGCAGCCGTCCGGGGAGGGACTCCTCGGCTTCTGGACGCGGCGGCCCGTCGGGGTCGTCGTCGGCATCGCGGGCTTCAACTACCCGGTCCTTCTGGCCTCCCACAAGATCGCACCGGCGCTCGCCGCGGGCTGCCCGGTGATCGTCAAGCCCGCCCCCGCGACACCGCTCGCCACCTTGCGGCTCGTCCATCTCGTGCGCGAGCAACTCGTGGCGGCGGGCGCGCCCGCCGCAGCGGTGCAACTCGTCACGGGGGACGCGGAAGTCGGCCGTACGCTCACCACGCACCCGGAGGTCGCCGCGGTCTCCTTCACCGGGTCCGCGGGCGTGGGCCACCGCATCGCGCGGGACGCCGCACCCCGCAAGGTGGTCCTCGAACTCGGCTCCAACGCGGCGCTCGTCGTGGCCGCGGACGCCGATCTCGACGCGGCGGCCGACGCGGTGGTGCGGGGCGGGTTCTACGCGTCGGGCCAGGCCTGCATCTCCGTGCAGCGGGTCGTCGTGGTGGCCGCGGTCGCGCAGGAGTTCGAGAAGCGGCTCATGGAGCGGCTGCCCGACGTGGTGGTCGGCGACCCCCGCGACCCGGCGACCCGCGTCTCGGCGCTCATCGACGAGGCGGCCACGGCGCGGGTGCTCGACTGGGTGGATCGGGCACGGGCGGCCGGGGCGCGCCTCGTGGCGGGGGGAGTGCGCGACGCGGGCGGCCGGTGCGTCGCCCCGACCCTGCTCGCCGAGGTCCCGGACGGCGAACCCGCCTGGGACGAGGAGATCTTCGGGCCGGTCGTCTGCCTGCGCACGGTGCCGGATCTGGACACCGCGTACGACGTGGTCAACGCGAGCCGCTACGGCCTGCACGCGGCCGTCTACACCAAGGGCCTGCGGGCCGCGCTCGAAGCCGTGGACCGCCTGGAGGCCGGCGGTGTGGTGGTCAACGAAGTCCCCGGCTACCGCAGCGACATCGCCCCGTACGGCGGCGTCAAGGACTCCGGCATCGGCCGCGAGGGCCCCAGGTTCGCCATCGAGGAACTGACGGTGACCCGGATGGCGGTCATCAGGCCCTAGGGCGGACACGCGTCACACCAGCCCCTGAGCTCCGGCAAGAGAGGCATCATCACCATGGACTACGGCAATCTGTTCCGGCTCGACGGGCGCCGCGTCGCGGTCGTCGGCGGTGCGAGCGGCATCGGCCGTGAGGCCGCCCGCGCGCTGGCTGCCCAGGGCGCGCACGTCGTCGTCGCCGACCGGGACGCGCAGGGGGCGGCCGAGACGGTGGCCCTCGCGACGGGGGAGGGCGGCCAGGCGTCCGGCATCGGGACCGCCGTCGCCCACCCCCTGGACGTCCTCGACCCCGACGCCGTACGCACCGCCGTCGCCGCGTGGGGAGCGCTCGACGGGCTTGTCGTCACCGTCGGGGCCAATGTGCGCAAGCGCATCGCCGACTACGGCCTCGACGAGTTCGACCGCGTCATCGCGCTGAACCTGCGTTCCTACCTCACGCTCATCCAGGCCGTCGCCCCGGGCATGGCCGAGCGCGGCCGGGGAAGCGTGGTCGGCTTCGCCTCCATGCGGGCCTTCCAGGTGGAGCCGGGACAGGGGCCGTACGCCGCGTCCAAGGCGGGCCTCGTCCAGTTGCTGCGGACCGCCGCCGCGGAGTGGGGGCCCCGGGGCGTGCGGTTCAACGCCGTCGCGCCCGGCGTCGTGCGGACTCCGCTCACCGACCAGATCGCCGCCGACCCCGCATGGTTCGACGCCTACGCACAGGCCTCCGCGCTCAAGCGGTGGGCGCGCGCCGACGAACTCGCCGGTGCCGTCGCCTATCTCGTGTCGGACGCCTCCACCTTCGTCACCGGCACCGTGCTGAGCGTCGACGGGGGCTGGACCGCGGTCGACGGCCGCTACGACCCCTCCGTCTGATCCGCCACTGAACCGCCACGACCCCCTTCGTCCGATCCGCCACGCCCCCTCCGTACGACCCTCCCCTCCGCCCCCAAGGAGCTCCCCCCATGCCACCCACAGCCGAAGACAGCGGCGAGCACAGTCCACCGGACCCCGCGGACTCGCCCCTGGACGGCCTCCCCACCCTCAGAGGCGTGGCCCGCCCCTCCCTCTGTCTGCTCCTGGTCCCCGTCCTGCTCTACGGCGCCGCCCCCTTCGTGGCCAACCGCATCGAGCCGCGCATCCTGGGCGTCCCCTTCCTGCTGGCCTGGGTCATCGCCGCCACGGTGATCAGCCCCCTGGTGATCTGGCTCGCCGCCCGGCTCGACCCGGCCTACCGCGCGAACGCCGTCGAACCGATCCCGGCGGACGACCTTCCGGGCAGCTTCCCCGACGGCCTCCCCGGCACCGACACCGAAGGAGGCCGCCGATGAACGGCTCAGCAGCCGTCGCGACCACCATCTTCGGGCTCGCGATGGCCGCCACCATCGGCATCGGCCTGTGGAGCGCCCGCGGCCGGTCCAAGGGCCTCGCCGAGTGGTCCGTCTCCAGCCGCGGACTCGGCGTCCTGTTCATCTGGCTGCTCATGGCCGGCGAGACGTACACGAGCTTCTCGTTCCTCGGCACCGCGGGCTGGTCGTACTCCTTCGGCGCGCCGATCCTCTACCTCGTCGCCTACCTGACCGTCGGCTTCGCCGTCGCCTACGTCGTCGGCCCCGCCCTGTGGACGTACGCGAGCCGGCACGGCCTCATCTCCATCGCGGACATCGCCGAATTCCGGTTCCGCTCGCGCCCGGTGGGGATGCTCGTGGCCGTCGTCGCGACGGTCTTCATCGTCCCCTACATCCAGGTGCAGATCCAGGGCATGGGCGTCGTCGTGAACGCGATGACGTACGGCAGCGTCGATCTGAAGGTCGCCGCCGTGATCTCCTTCGTCGTGGCCGAGGTGTTCATCCTCGTGTCAGGGCTTCGCGGCTCGGCGTGGGTGAGCGCCCTCAAGGACATGCTGGTGATCGTCGCCGTGGTGTTCCTCGCCGTGTACATCCCCATGCACTACCTCGGCGGGGTCGGCGAGTTCATGCAGCGCATGGTGACCGAGAAGCCCGAGTGGCTGACCTTCCCCGGTCATGAGTCCGGCGGGCGCAACGCCATGTGGTTCCTGAGCACCGTGGTCCTCAACGCCGTGACGATCACCATCTTCCCGACCACCGTCGCCGGCTACCTCAGCGCGAAGAGCCCCAACGCCCTGCGCCGCAACGCGCTGCTCCTGCCGTGGTACCAACTGCTCCTGTTCGTCCCGATGATCGTCGGCGCCACGGCGCTGTTCGTGATGCCGACCCTGGGCAACCCCGACCTGGCCCTCTTCAGCCTCGTCACCGACTCCCTGCCCTCACCCGTCGTGGCGCTGATCGGCGTCGCGGGCGCGCTCTCGGCGATCGTGCCGATGAGCGTCTTCATGCTCTCCATCGGCACGCTGTGGGGCCGCACGATTCTCGGCGGCGGCAACGGCGCCGATCCGCGGGCGCGCGGCCGGGTGCCGGGGAAGCCGGGCGACGCCGACGACATGCGCACCAAGCGGCTCTCCCAACTGGTGTGTGTCGTGGCCGGGTTGATCGCGCTGGCGGGCAGCCTCTTCTACCCCAACACCCTGGTGGAGCTTTCCGTCCTGTCCTACGAGGGCCTTGCGCAGCTGGTGCCCGTCGTGCTGCTCGCCCTGTTCTGGCGGCGGCTGACCGCGCGGGCCGCCGTCGCCGGAATGCTCACCGGGCTCGCGGTGATGACCGCGCTGTGGGCCACCGACAACGACCCGTACCACGGGGTGAACGGCGGCATCATCGCGCTCGCCGCCAATCTTGCCGTGCTGCTGGCGGTCGTCGCTCTTGCGCCGGGTCCGGGACCGGCCGTACCCCGCGAGCATGCGGCACAAGCCGCGGTGAAGGAGACCCGATGACGGACAGCGACCTCTTCGAGGTGCCGGGACTCCAGGAACCCGTGGAGATCCGCATCGACCGGTGGGGCGTCCCGCATCTGTACGCGGAGTCCCGGGACGACCTCTTCCTGGCCCAGGGGTTCAACGCCGCCCGCGACCGCCTCTTCCAGCTGGACCTCTGGCGGCGCCGCGGACTCGGCCTGCTCGCCGAGGTGCTGGGGGAGCGGTACGCCGAACACGACCGCGCGGCACGGCTGTTCCTCTACCGCGGGGACATGGCGCAGGAGTGGTGCGCGTACGGCGACGACACGGAGCGGGTGACGACGGCCTTCGTCCACGGCATCAACGCGTACGTGACGCTGTGCCGCGCGGACGCGACGCTGCTCCCGCCCGAATTCGCCCTCCTGGCCTACGAGCCCTCGTACTGGCAGCCGTCCGACGTGGCCCGCATCCGCAGCCACGGCCTGCAGTACAACCTCCGCGACGAGGTCGCGCGCGCCCTCACCCTGCGCGAGCACGGCCCGGACGCGGAGGACCTGCGCCGCCGCCGCGAGCCCGCCCCGCACCGCCTGCGCGTCCCCGAGGGGCTCGACCTGTCCGTCATCCCCTCCGACGTCCTGCGTGTGTACGAGATGGCCACCACGCCCCCGTGGGCGGCGGGCCAGGCGCCCCGCCAGGGCCTGGACGGCTCCAACAACTGGGTCATCGCCCCGTCCCGTACGGCCACGGGGCGACCGCTTCTGGCCAACGATCCGCACCGCGGGATCACCCTGCCCGCGCTGCGCTACCTCGCGCACCTCTCGGCGCCGGGCATCGACGTCATCGGGGCGGGTGAACCTGCCCTGCCCGGCATCTCCGTGGGACACAACGGCCGGGTCGCCTTCGGCCTGACGATCTTCCCGATCGACCAGGAGGACCTGTACGTCTACCGCACGAACCCGGCGAACCCGCACGAGTACTGGTACGAGAACCGCTGGGAGCCGATGACGCGCGTCACGGAGTCGGTCCCGGTGCGCGGCGGCGAGGCGGTCCGGGCCGACCTGTGGTTCACGCGCCACGGCCCGGTGATCCGCGAACTGCCCGGCAAGAACGCCGCGTTCGCGGTCCGTGCGGCCTGGCTGGATCCCGGCATGGCCCCCTACCTGGGCAGCATGGACTACATGCGGGCGGCGGACCCCGACGCGTTCGTCACGGCGATGCGCCGCTGGGGAGCCCCCGGCGAGAACCAGGTCTACGCGTCCCCCGACGGCACGATCGGCTGGCGCCCCGCGGGCCGCGTCCCGGTGCGCCCCGGCTGGGACGGCACCCTGCCCGTACCGGGCGACGGCCGCTACGAATGGGCCGGCTTCCTGGACGTGGAGGAACTCCCCTCGGTCCGCGACCCGTCCGAGGGCTGGTTCGCCACGGCCAACCAGCTGAACCTGCCGCCCGCGTACCCGAACGCGCAGAAGACCGTCACGTACGACTGGTACGCACCGACCCGCCACGACCGCATCACGGAGGAACTGGGCGCCCGCACGGACTGGACGGTCCAAGACTGCGTCCGCCTTCAGACGGACTACGTGAGCCTGCCGGGCCGGCGGGTGCAGCGGCTGCTTGCCGGCCTTGAGGAGGGGCAGGGGGCGAGTGCCACCGCCCTTGCGCTGCTGCGTGACTGGGACGCCCGTCTCACCCCCGGGTCCCCGGCCGCCGCGCTCTTCGAGGTCTGGTACCGCAGGCACCTGCGGCCCGCCCTCCTGGCGCGGGCCCTCGAGGGGATCGTGGGGGAGGAGCAGCGGGAGCAAGCTCTGGCGCGGGTCCTTCCCGTGGAGGACGCGGCGGCGGACGCCCGCGTCGATCTGGAGCTGCTGGAGGGCGACCCGGATCCCGCGCTGCTGCTCGGGACGCTCGAAGCGGCCGTCGATGAACTCACCGGGCTCCTGGGGGCCGACCCGGCCGCCTGGTCCTGGGGCGCCCTGCACCACGCCCGTCCGCAGCACCCCGTCGCCGCCCTGCTCGACGGGCCCGCCCCGGACTGGGCGTCCGTGGGCCCCGCGCCGCGCGGCGGCAGCGGGGACACCGTGGGCGCCGCCGCCTACGGGCCGGGGTTCCGGCAGACCGCGGGGGCCACCTTCCGGATCGTGGTGGACGTCGGCTCCTGGGACGACTCCGTGGCGATGAACTCGCCGGGACAGTCCGGCGTTCCGGGCAGCCCGCACTACGACGACCTGTTCGCGAGCTGGGCCGCCGACGGTTCCTTCCCGCTCCTCTACTCCCGCGACGCGGTGGCGCAGCACACGCGGCGGACGATCACACTGCGACCGCCCGCCGCGGCGCGGGATCAGGGGGCCGAAGAGCCGAAGGGCAGGTAGTCCACCTCGTATCCGAAGCAGCGGGGACCGGCCAGGGCGAGCCCGGCCTGGGTGGTCCAGCGCGGGTCGCAGCGGGCGGCGAAGACGCTGACGCGCAGCCCGTAGCGCAGGCCCTCCGTGGTCACCGGGTCACCGGTCTCGCTGTCCAGGACACAGATCAGGTCGGGCGTGGTCGCGACGGTCACCCCGTCGCGCGTGGCGAGCAAGTGCTCGTTCTGAAAGCCGAGTTCGACCCCCCGGCCCGCGTCGTCCTGCGTCCCCTCGATGCGGGCGCTCCCGCGCGCGAAGCCGCCCTCCGTACGGCGGATGACGTCGACCACCTTGCCCGTCAGGAGCGGGATGCCCCCGAGCATCGCGCGCACCGCCGCCACCGGATCGCCGTGCGCGGCCCGCGCCTCACGCACCGCCGCGCCGAGCCGCCCGGCGAGCGTGAGCGTGGCGGGCACCAGGCCGTCGGCGAGCTGGTCGCCGCGCAGCACGGTGTCCGCGCAGCTGATCTGGCAGCCGAGCTCCACGCACACCGCGCGCGCGATGCGCTCGGCCGCGTGGTTGTCGACGGCCTCGACGACGACCGTGTTGCCCTTGTCGTCGGCCAGCGCCATCGGCGAGATGGTGATCCCGGCCAGGCCCGGCAGCACCATCTGCGCCTCCGGGAACGCCCGCCCCATCGCGTCCCCGTCCACGAGCGGAAGCCCGGTCCGCGCGGCGCACGCGATCGGCAGCATCGAGTTGACCCCGCCGACCTCCAGCGGGACCAGGTGCGTGGCCCGGCGGCCGATGTGTCTCTCCAGGGCCCGCAGCGCCGCCAGGTCCTCCCGGCCGTTGGGCACGCGCTCCAGGAGGACGGTGGGTGCGCCCATGCCCGATACGGGGACGACGGTCGCGTCGGCGTCGACCTCGTCGATGCGGACGAGCCGGACGGGCCCGTGCGCGCGGATCGCCTCACGGGCGAGCAGTTTGCCGATGTAGGGGTCGCCGCCGCCGCCCGTGCCGAGGATGCCCGAGCCGCGGGCGATGTCGTCGAGGTTGCCGAGGGTGATCTCATGCATCGCGGACCGCTCCGGCGTCGCACCAGGAGGGGCCGGAGCAGCCCGGGACGCGCTCCAGATCGAGATCCCCCACCGCCTTGACGCGGATACGCGTCGCACCGCCGGGCAGATAGGCCAGCGGCACCTCCTCGACGTCCACGACACGGACGCTGCCGGGGAGCGCCCCGGCGTCAAGGGCACGCCCGAGTGCCTCGTCGCGGGCCCCGGCGAGCACCGCGTCCCTGCGTCCGTCGGGGACGCGGAAGACCCGGTCGACCTCGCCGCCGACCTGGGCGATCGCCGCGCCCACCGCGTTGGCCACGTCGAAGTGCGCGGGCCTTCGCACATCGGCGAAGCCGGGTAAGGGCTCGGGCACCAGGACGGAGCCGCCGCCGACCGCGACCACCGCGAGCGGCGCCGCCGAGGTCCGCATCCGGTCGACGCCCTCGGCGAGCCGCCCGGCGACGCGCTCCAGGGCCCGCCCGGTGAACTCCGGGTCCAGATGGGCGACACGAGCCCTGTCGCCGATGTCGGCCAGGCCCGCGGCCACCGCCAGATCCGTCGCCGTCAGCCGCGTACCGCCGAAGACGAGGGCATCGCGGGTGAGCCGGTGGCCCACCGACCGCGGGCCGGTGCCGCCGCCCTCCGACACCAGGGACCCGCCGCCGATGCCGAGCGAAAGCACGTCGGGCGTACGGAAGTTGACCCGGATGCCCGCGGCCTGGCTCTCGCCGGCCGCCTCGCGCGGAAACCCCCCGGTGAGGATGCCGATGTCGGCCGTGGTGCCGCCCACGTCGACGACCGCGCAGTCGCCGAGCCCGGAGAGGAGGGCCGCGCCCCGCATCGAGTTGGTGGGCCCCGACGCGAACGTCGCCACGGGGCACGTACGCGCGAAGTCGGCGTCCATCAGCGTCCCGTCGTTCTGCGAGAGGAAGAACGGCGCCGTGAGCGACATCTCGGCCAGCGCCTTGCCGAACGACTCCACGATGACGGTGGCCAGGTCCCGCAGCGACGCGTTGATGATCGTGGCGTTCTCCCGCGCGAGGAGACCGACCCGGCCCAGATCGTGCGAGAGCGAGAGATGCACGCCCTCGCCGAGCTCGGCGCGCAGGATCCCGGCGGCGAGCCGTTCGTCGGTCTCCGCCACCGGCGAGAACACCGACGACACGGCGACCGAGGTGAGTCCGCGCGCGGCGATGTCGGCCGCCGTGCGCTTCAGCTCCTCCGGGTCGAGCGGGGACAGCGGCCTCCCGTCGAACTCGCGCCCGCCGTGGCAGAGATAGCCGTGCCCGGCGACGGCGGCCCGCTGCCGGGCGGGCCAGTCCGCCATGGGCGGCAGCGCGGCGGTGGCGGGCAGGCCCAGACGCACGGCCGCGACGGGGGTGAGCCGGGCGCCCTCGACGAGCGCGTTGAGGAAGTGGGTGGTGCCGATCATCACCGCGGTGACGGATTCGACCGGCGGGTCCAGGGTCCGGACCGCGGCGGTGATGCCGGCGGTGATGTCGGGGGTGGTCGGTGACTTGGCGGCCGCGAGCACGCGGTCGTCGTACCCGATCAGGACGGCGTCGGTGTTGGTCCCACCGACGTCGATGCCGATACGCATGGTGGTGGAGCCCTTCGTGTGGCGACGGGTGATGCGTAGTACGGAGGTGACGCACGCCGCGATCAACCAGGCGGCGGGACGGCGCCTTCTATGGGCG